>JABSQL010000209.1 GCA_013215865.1 Candidatus Margulisiibacteriota bacterium | reverse complement strand
GATTTGGGGTATATAGATAAAGTGTGTAGGGAAATTGGGGATCTCATTAAGGTAAAGAAAACCCCTCATACAGTGGTGGTTCGAAGCACCGTTATCCCTGGAACGATTACAGATGTGGTGGTGCCTATTTTAGAAGAAATGAGCGGCAAAAAAGTAGGTACTGACTTTCATGTATGTTGTAATCCCGAGTTTCTGAGAGAAGGAACTGCTATTCATGATTTTTATCACCCGCCCAAAACCATTGTGGGGGTATATGGAGATTCAGATCCAAAAATGCTATTGAATCTCTATTCATCGTTTGATTTCCCTGTTAAATTAACCGATATTACGATTTCTGAGCTCATTAAATGTGTGGATAACACCTTTCATGCACTCAAGGTGGTATTTGCAAATGAAGTGGCCTCCTACGGAAATGCGCTTGGGGTAGATTCAAGAGAGCTACTGTCATTGTTTAAGTCTGATACCAAGCTCAATATATCAGAAGCGTATTTGAATCCGGGATTAACGTTTGGTGGCTCTTGCCTGCCCAAAGATGTTCGAATGATGAGTTATCAATCTAAGAAGGCAGGATTAAAACTACCTGTCATCCACCATGTAATGGATTCCAATCAATCCCATTTAGATCGAATCAAAGATACAATACTTAGCAAAAACTGCAAGAAAATTGTGTTTCTTGGTATGTCTTTTAAAGAAGGAACAGATGATTTGCGGGAAAGTCCATTAGTGATGCTTGTGGAGTATTGTTTGGGCAAGGGGATTAACGTCAAGATTTGTGATTTTAATTTGGAACATTCTAAACTGATTGGGGCCAATAAATTATATGTAGAGAAAAAAATACCCCATCTTATTACGTTATTGGAAAAAGACCAAAAGCGACTGTTATCTTTTGGAGATTTGTTTATTATTGGGTTTAAAGATAGCCGCTTCAAGCCAATTTTAGATCAGATCAAACCAGGTCAACAGATATTAGACCTAGCGGATTACCCCGATATGGATGGCTTGGAGAATGTTCATGGACTCTTATGGTAAACGCATTATATATATTCATAGAGGGCGAAATAAAAAAGCAGTGCGGGTGGGAAAGCTATTTACCTCTCAAGATTATAACTTTGATTTTCGTGGAAAGAACCGCGTTTTATTACTGTTAAAAGCGTGGATTACAGCGAGAGAAATTCCTCAAGCAGATATATATTTTGTAGAAGGAGGCCTATGTTTTTGGCCTGCTTGGTTTCTTAAAAAAAGGTTTCCGACCTCTAAAATCATTTTAAGAGCCATGGACCCCCTTTTCTATTTAGATCCTAGAAAAAAAACGATAGCAACGTTTTTTTATAAATGGCGAATGAAGCAAATGAAAGCTTGTCTCGATGGAATGATTGCTGTTTCAGAAATGATTAAAAACGATGCATTGAAATGGATATCTTGTCCTATTAAAGTGGTTCCAAATTTCATCATAGACATTGAACGTTTCAAGCCCTCTCATTCTGATTCTCAAAACACCCTAGTATTTGTATGTGAAAGGCCTTTGGAAACAGGATATGTCAAAGGCTTGGACCGTGTTATAGATATCTTTCAACAGGTTAAAAAGAAAGTGCCAGATACAGAGTTGATTTTAGTGGGCTCAGGGACAGAAAATTTGAATTACAACATAGAAGGAATAGAATATTTAGGGTATCAAGAAATTGAAAAAGTCTATCAACGTGCATCTATCACAATATTACCTGCACGATACGATGCATTTCCATTGGTAGTGGGAGAAACTATTCTTTCAGGAGTGATTCCCATTGTATCGGATCATGTAGGGTCTCAGGCGTTATTAACACAGCATAAAGATAAGTTAGTAGTGAACGGTGATGACTCTCTGGAACCCTTTGTGTCGGCAGTATGTCATATCATGTCGCTTTCAACAGAACAAAGAAAAAATATCTTAAATGATCTTACACCTTCTGCAGCTGATTTGTCGGAAGACCACATTTTAGGTAGAATCAAGGATGCGTGGGATACCCTTTTGAAGGAGATATAGCCTTGATTCAACCGTTTCTAAAACTTGTTTATTTCATTTTCTATAAAATTTCAAGATTATATTATATCTATATTCGTGGTTTGAAAGATATTAATATCAAAAGGCCCGTGAAGTTGGTGACAAGTACCAATCGGACTAAGCCAACCTGGCCAGATGGGGCAGCAGCCCTGTTTAATCTTCAATTTGATGATGCCTCAGCAATGGATGGTACTCATGGCGCATTTGATTATGGGGGAGATCCCAAGGGGAAATTGGCACATTCATATGCAAATTTAATGAAGCAGCACCCGAAACTTAAAAGCGATATATTTTTAGTGGCGAATCCTATCTTCAAAAGAAAAGGGAGGTATAGAGAAACATATCCCACAGATACGTGGCGACTTTCAGAGCATAAAGAAGCTGTGAAGCACTTCAATTCTCTTCCAAATACGGAATTTTCGAGCCATGGACTCACCCATTACCAAGACGATATACATTACTTTTTG
>JABSQL010000208.1 GCA_013215865.1 Candidatus Margulisiibacteriota bacterium | reverse complement strand
TATTTGTTACTTGAAGGGATATTTAAAGGTTTGGTTTTATCTCTCTTTTCTCCCTGTTTCCCCTGCTTTCAATCTCACTGTCACTTTCGTCCCTACTTATTTACCCTCAGCTTTACCCACTGTTTGTTCTATAGAGCCAAAATACTTTTGATCTTTTAATAGACCCGTTGTGACATATCGAAGTATTTCTTGGTCAATACCATTAGCAGCTATACTCACCTGTTCTTGTGTGGTCGAAATTATTTTCTGCATGAAATATGTTTCCTCCGATATTAAAATATCATCTATTTAATATTTTTTCTATCTTTTTTACCAGAACCACATTTATTGACAAGCATACACTCTTTCTCTAGTCTTATTCTTCTAAACAAAACAGCAAACCGGGAGGAAACAATGCAGGGCATTCCACGTACAACACATTCACATATGTCTCCAGTATCATTTAGAAATAAAGAGGATAAATCACCCCCGAATCGAGAAGACACCCAAAAATCCATTGGCGCAAGCCGTATTACAGCATCACTCACAAAGGGAATACCTATTTCATGGGCCTTTCACCCTGTAGAGTCGGGTATAAAACGTCATCAACGTGTGATAGGGGGTCAGTCAAATTATGGAAATCTTTTTCCCGAAATAAAATCACCCACGCCTACTGTCCGTCATACGTTGCCATTACTATGTAGAGGAATGGCGATGAAAACATGGTATAAAACCGGCCAAATACCCTACAAATACACTGCCACTCCCTTGCTCAAACAAATCATGATAGACCGCTACTCCCCGGAAGATGGGTTATCGTCCGCCCAAATAATGGCGATCACCGCAATTGTAGGCAGCGCAACTGGATTTGCTGAAGCCTATATTCTGGGCCCTTGGGAATTTGCTGTGACCCGTCAACAGGCTGGACATACGCTCACAAATCTTGGCAAAAGCATTCGAAAGAAACCTATGATTGTATTTACAGGTGCGCAATCTGCTGGCCTTCGAAATAGTGTTGGAAGTGGTATTCGGTGGGTGGTTTCAGATGGGCTACTCCTTGCCATGGGGCTAGATTATAAACATGCCAGTCTTATGCAGCTCACTATGGTAAACACGGTTGCAGAAGGCCTATCTCTTACAGCATCGGGCCCCTTTGATCTTCTTAAAAATAGAATTCAAATGGAAAAGAAGTTAGGGGGCAAAAAAAACCTATTGCAAATGGCGAAAAACATTATCGCCAAGGAAGGCCTCAAAGCTCTTTGGAAAGGACAAGGTCTAAAATTTGGGGTTGCAACATTCAAATCAACCATCTTAAAAACCGCAATCGATTATTATTCGTCAAGAAACAGGGAAGAATCCTTATGAGATGCCCGATTTAGAAAAGAGTGTATGGTCCCATAACTGATCTAAAAATATCTTCCATGGAAAAATCATAATGGACTGACCACTTGCCACACTCATTTTTCTGGGTACAGGATCAAGAGACACAACGATGGCCTCTGCCTCAGGATGCTCTTCTTTGAAAGCGATAATTCCTTTTAAATCCGCCTTTTGAACACATTCTTTCAGCTTAACTTCAATCGCCAGCTTTCCATCATCTATGACAAAATCTACTTCATACCCCTTTTTGGTACGCCAATAGGTTACAGATATGTCTTTCTCATGTAGACCCCGATATGCCATGAGCTCCATCAGGATATAGCTTTCAAATGAGTGGCCCGCTTCAGGCCCTTTAAGCATTTTTACAGATCGTTTTGTTAAGTGATTCGCCACACCAATGTCAAAAAAGTAAAATTTGGGGGTTGCCGTTATAATATCTCGGGACACCTTTTTTTTGTACGGTTTAATGGTGTATCCCAACAATGTATCTTCCAGAATCGATACATATTCTTTTACCGTTTTGGAGTGAACACCACAGTCTCTTGCAATATTGGAATAACTCATCATCTCTCCATGACTAAAGGCGGCTGCATCTAAAAATCTCGAAAATGACGGCACATTCCGAACCAGGGCTTCAGACTGAATTTCTTCACGAATATAATCTTCAATGTATGCCCTTAAATATCGGTCAGGAGTGGCTGCATTATAATGATCCGGAATAAGACCATTTTGTAATGCTTTTAATAAATCAAAATCTGGTATCTCTGGGTAGCATAGTGGGAAAAATTGATACTTCCATGCCCGACCGCCTAACAAATTGGCTGCAACCTGCTTCAGCTTTCTTGCACTTGAACCACACAATAGAAAAAACAAACCATGTTCCTCTATTAACAAGTGTACTTCATCAAGTAATTCAGGAATTTTTTGAATTTCATCAATGATAATTGGAAATTGCAATGCCTCTTTGGGAGCTGCTAGCACCTCTTCTCTCAATAAATAGGGCGCCTTCTCTAACCGAGACCTCACCTTTGTGTCTAGCAAATTATACGTTATTGAGTTTTGAAAATGATCCCTTAAGTAGGTCGATTTCCCAGTCTTTCTGGCCCCCCATAAAAAACAACTTTGTCCTTTTGGCAGGTCCAATTTCAACCGTCTACCATACTTCACTAATTTGGAACGCATTCCTAAATAGTACCACTAATTTGGAACGCATTCCATTTTAGTACCCTATTAATGGAGACCCAAAGACAATGCACCCGGCTTTCGAGGATCTGAGGAACCATAAAAAACGCCGTTCAGAAACAGGGCACTTTGGACACTCCCCATCGCTGGCTTATGCACAATGGTATGCCCCCGTTGTTGAAGAAGCTGGATGGTATCCATCCCCAAACCAGACTCAATTCTCAATTCGTCTGGCAACCACTGGTGATGAATTCTGGGGACACTACCCGCTTCTGCAATATTCATGTCGTGATCAATGATATTCAGAAGCACTTGTAACACCGTTGTAATAATACGGCTTCCCCCTGGGCTTCCTGTAGCAAGAAAGGGGGTTCCATCTTTGAGTACAATCGTGGGGGTCATGGAGCTGAGCATCCGTTTCCCGCCTTCAATAGCATTTGCTTCACCGCCGATGAGTCCATAAGCGTTGGGGACTCCTGGTTTGGCAGAAAAATCATCCATTTGATTGTTGAGTAACATTCCTGTTCCAGGGACCATCATTTTATTCCCGTAGCTGAAGTTTAAGGTATAGGT
>JABSQL010000207.1 GCA_013215865.1 Candidatus Margulisiibacteriota bacterium | reverse complement strand
TTGGTATCAATGTTGGTACGGGCAATGAGTTCTTTCATGATATTGACAGCAAGGTCGTCAGCGGACAGGTTTTTGAAAACCCCGCCCGATTTACACATGGGGGTTCTTAAACCATCTACGATTGCAATTCGATCTTGTTTGGTCATCATTTTAACTGTCTTAATCATACATTTTGTGAATGATGTTGTCATATTTTTTCTGAATCACTTTTCGTTTCAGCTTTAATGTTGGCGTAAGCTCTCCAGATTCCTGGGTAAACTCAGATGGCAACAGGGTAAACTTCTTAACGGTTTGGTATGCAGAAAATGAAGCACATTGTTTATCGATTTGATCTTTAAAAAACCGAAGTACTTGTGGATGGGTAAGGAGAGAGGCGGTTTCATTAGGTGTTAATTTCAACTGAGTGGCGAAGGCCGTTAGTTTTTCGGCGTTTGGAACGATCAGGGCAGTTAAATAACTTTTACGGTCACCCAATACCATTGTTTGTTCGATATAGTGGCTTTGGTTTAGTTTGCTTTCTATGGGTAAGGGCGCGATATTTTTCCCATTTGAGAGCACAATAATTTCTTTTTTTCGGTCTATGATTGAGATGAATCCTTGTTCGTTGATGGTGGCGATGTCCCCGGTATGGAGCCAGCCCGATGAGTCTATTGTTTTTTGGGTGTCTGAATCCCGTTCAAAATAACGGGTCATGATGCTGGGCCCTCTTGCGCACAACTCACCCTCTTTTGTCAGGGTTACTTCTACATTTTTGAGAGCAAGACCCACTGTTCCAAATTTATAGGACTCTAGGCGATTACAGGCGATAACGGGTGAGGATTCTGTCATGCCATACCCTTCGATAATGATGAGGCCCAGTGCTTCAAAGAATTCACCCAATTCTTTTGATAGAGGTGCGCCACCCGAGACAAAGAAATCGAGATTACCACCGGTATTCTCTTTGATTTTGCGAAACACCAAGCGATTTGCAATAGCATGGGTTGATTTTTGGAGAATGGAAAGGGTGTTTTGTTTTTTTGCGTGATGATAGGCTTTTCCCACATTTAGTGCCCAATGGAAGATGGGTTTCTTGATACCTGTCAGCTGGGATAGGATTTTGGTTTGGATTTTTTCATAGAGTCTGGGGACACTGATCAGTACTTTTGGCTTCACTTCTTTGATGTTTTGGCTCACTGTTTCAATCGATTCTGCATAATATATAGACCCGCCCAGAGCCAAGATTGCATAATATCCAGCGGTTCGTTCAAACGCATGAGAAAGGGGCAGAAAAGACAGTACAGTGATGGTGTCATCCATGGAAGGAAGTGCGGTAAGAATACCTTCTACATTTGATAGGAAGTTTCCATGGGTGAGCATAACGCCTTTTGGGTCACCGGTGGTTCCGGAGGTATATACGATGCTTGCGAGATGATCCCGAGTTAATTTTTCAAAAGAAGTGTTTACAGAATTATTAAGAGATTCAAAAGAGTGGATATAAGATTCTGAGTATAAGCAGGGTTCAAAGTGAAAGATGCCTTTGGTAAGTGAGGGGCATTGTTCAAAGATGGCCAGAATTTTATTTAACAAGGCTTGGTTTTGGACAAAGACTAGCTTTGCCTTGCTGTTGTTGAGGATGAATTGAATATCTTCCTTGGAGCTGGTGGGATAGATTGGGACAATCACCGCACCGTTCATGAGGGTTGCCATATCAGCGATCACCCATTCCGGACAATTGTTGGATATAATGGCGATTTTATCTCCGGGTTCGATGCCAATGTGTTTGAGGCCAGAGGCAGCTTGGGTGATTTGATCATAAAGTGATTGGTAGGTAATGGGGGTGTAGGTCCCCTGGGATTTGTAGTTAAGGGCTGTTTTTTCGGGACGTATTTTGGCGTGATGTGTGATAATTTCTGGGAGGGAGTGAAGGTTAGAGAAGATATCTGTCACTGGCATGACGTCATTATACAACAAACCAAAATATGTGGTAAATGAATAGCGGGAAAAAATAAAACACAAAATCCGACTTTACTTGCGAATAAAGTAATAAGGGGTATGATTGCTAGGTATATTATTTATAATTAAATGTAGATATTAGCCCTGAATATATCTTTAGTAAAATCCGGAAATCCAAGTAGGGTTTTAATCCCTACGAATTTGTAAGGTGCGAAAGAGTTATTTTTATTTCGTTTACCCGATTTTTGAATAGTTCAAATTTATGATTGAAATCCTGTGATATAGCATCTAATTTTTTTAAGAGGCGGCGATTTTTTATGGCTTCTTTTTCAGCATCTAAGCATTTTTTGCAGTAACCATGACTGACAAGATCGTCTTCACCCTGTTTTACCATTTTGATTCCTGTAATCGTTTTGCATGTAGCGCATTGTTGAATCAATATAAATTTTTCTTCCAATGTTTAATCTCCTTTCTGATAGATATCACATTAATCCAGTATTCATCTGTATAAATGTACTATAGAAATAGTAGTAAAGCAATAAAAAATAGTTGTATAGAAATATTTATTAATGATGAATTAGTCACTATACTGATCTTAATGAGCTTAGGAAAACAAATACGCAAAGCCAGGCGGATGGCGAATATGACACAGCAAGATCTTGCAACAAAGGTGGGCATTGTTCTATCAAGTATATTTAACATAGAGCGTGGGAAAACAGATCCTCGGTGGTCAACGGTTCAAAAAATCGCCAATATTCTCAATATTCCTTTAGATAAAATACGGAAATCAAAGTAGAAGTTAACAACTTCTCAAAAAGTCCCCTGGATTTTGTCCTTCTTGCTTGATAAAATCAGAAAGAATGTCAGTTGTTAGTCCAGAGGTTTTGGCTTTTTTTGAAAGCCTTTTGGCAACTCCCCTTATATTATCACGTCGAAAATTTGATGCTTTCTTCTGCAAATCCTTTCTTACAAGTCCCAAGATATAATCTTTCATACTCATGCCTTGAACAGAAGAGATGGCTTTGATCTTTCGGTGTTCTTCCGATGCAATTTCAAAGGTAAAGCGTTGAATCAATTTGTTTTTTTTAGAAATAGTCAATATCGATCACCTATGCTGATAGTATATGCAAATATGCAAATATGCAAATATGCAAATTCATATTAATGATATTCCCTGAGAAATCAATTATGCAAGAACCTCATAGCTTTCTTGTCTACATTCTTCTTTTAGATTTCCAAATCACAATATTAATCCCGATAATATTCGCTATTATGCCAAGAAAACCTAACATCCAAGCACTTCCATCTAAGAAGTCTGAGTAAATAACAATTCCTAGAATTTGCAGAGGAATAACTACCCATTTCATGTTATTTGAAGGGGATATTAAAGGCACAATGATTCCTATGTTTACGAATGCTGCTACTCCAACTCCAAATAGATAATCCGAAAATGATAGCTCACTGGGTAAGAAAAATAAACTCAATCCTGTCCAGAAATAACATAAATAAATGGCTGACAATAAAAGGAATATTTTACCAACAAGATAGTAGTTTAATTTTTTAAAAGATAAATAGGGACTTGCGATTAAGTTCACATCATTGAGTATCTCATGATTTTGAGAATATTTGGAGACGTATGCTTTCAATCCGTACGAATTTGTAAGGTACGAAACTGTACGTTATATGTTTGTGAGTGTAAATTAAATGGAAGGAAGCTAAGCAGACTTTCATTAGAAGAAAAAACGCAGTTCATACAGTTAAATGTCCCCGTTAAGAAGTGTATATCTGTGGGCGTTTGTCTAAATAATACCCCTAAAAAAAGCAAAGCAATACCCAATGTGTATTCTCTGAATAACCTAATTGAGCTTCTCGTTACGTCTGGTTGAAGGCCTATCACCTTCCCCAGACGGCAGTGGAATGCCTCAAATAACGTACCAGAAAATATGCATATAAATGAGTGAAATTATTCTTCAAAATGTTCGATATATATATAAAGCATAAAAAATATTACGTAATGTAATAAAAAGGAGAATTAAAATGGCTATTTCAGGAAGTAACGGTTCAAGATTTCAGGGTATTAAAAGTAAAATAGGTTGGGCCGGTAAAAAGCATGTTTTGCGTAGAAGTGTTGCACAAATTGCTAAAGAGCGGATTGCAAATATTCCCGATCTTTCTTCTGAAGAAGGTAAATCAAAATTAGACAGTATTTTGAAAGAGACTATAAATTATAAATCGGGGGCAAGCTCTCGACGTTCTTATATGCTAAAAAAGAAACGGGATTATACAAAAAATGATTTCAAACGGAGGGCATGTGCTAGTGTAGAATTTTACATGATGCGTGATCATAGGGGGACTCTAGAAAAATCTTTAAATAAATTACTAAAAAGTGAATGTATTACCCAAAAACAAAAAAATAAATATGAAAGGAGAGGTAAAGATGCGTTTATTGCTACGCTAGAAAAGTGGAAAGACTCTTCAGGGGACAAAAAATTTATTGCCAGAAACAAAGATGCAGCCTCAAATGTAAAGCTTATAAGTAAGTTTATTAAAAAGGGGAAAATGGATACAGCCAATAAAATTTTAGTTTTAGTTATTGATAAGGCTTTTGAAGATGGTTATATTACACCAAATGAGCATAGACATAGTAGGATGAACCCTGATTATTTTCTGACCGAGAAATTGTGTAAATGGGCGCATCTAGAAGAACAACATCAAGATGAATTCGCATCTAAAGGAAACCGAGGGTGGCGACAAGGCTTAGCAATATTTATTAAGCCAATTTTTGATGGCTTTAGGCATAGTGACAAAGCAGATAAAATACATGATGCTATAGAGGCCGTAAAAGATAAAACAAAGGCCTCCTCAGAAGAAAGTGTGGGTCAAAGGGGGAGAAGGCAAGTTACCTAAAGAATGGTAAAGAGCAATTTCTAGAGCAGCATAAGTTCTAAAGCCATAAGATCTTCTCATAACAACTTTAACCTTGTTATTAAACCCTT
>JABSQL010000206.1 GCA_013215865.1 Candidatus Margulisiibacteriota bacterium | reverse complement strand
GAGTGAGGTGCGATATATCTACTGCCATGACGCCGCCATGTCTCATGGCAAGAAAAGCCACGCTGTCTTCACCTACAACAACGTCAATAGCTACAGGCGTATCAATTTCCGATATCAATACTGGGTGACTTATTTCCGTTACATCATAAATCTGAAGACTATCTCGACCGGTAGAAAAAGCAATATCTTCTAAAACAAATACGCTTATGGAATTCCCCATTACACTGGATATTAATTCAAGTTGACTTGTATCATTTAATTGTAGAATGTGAATACCCGCACTACCCGAAACAAAAATGTGACGGTCAACAGTCGTTATAGAGTAAGCATCACCAGGAATACTCATTGAACCCATAAAACTGTCTTCAGAAAGGGCTGGGTCTGTCAGATCGAGGACTTTCACGGTACTTACACCATTTATTCGCACAAGAACAATACCGACATTATCTATCATCGCGATATCTCTAAGATTATAAGTCGGAAGAATAAGCCTACTTTCTTCTTCTAATTTGATCGGGATTTCGGGGTCGTCAATATTCATCCAGTCGGACGTAGATGAAAGGGATCTGAGATCGAAGTCTAAAAATTCATTATCCGGACTCCCAATGTAAGCTCTGGGATTAATTGGCACCCTAAAAGGAACTTCAGAGGGAATAAATTTATCGTTAATAAGAGACATTGATTTCGGCAACGCCTTGATTGTCAACATAAACTGAGTGTCAACCCGATGCCCATCTTTGGTTTCAGCTGTGAGGACAATCGGTAACCGAACCGTTTCTGGAGAGTCACAGGTACCTTTAATCCGCCAACCATGAAACCCCAACTCAATATCACTCACACCTCCCTCGTGATCAGCAACAACAAGGTGCGTATCAATAAGAAGCGACTCAAGCGCCTGACCAGGGGTGCTGAAATGGCCCTTTCTAATAGGATGTGATATATCAGCAATATCAAATATATCAACCCCGAAATCACCCTGAGCCACGAACATGTACCTATCATACACAGATACGCCTAAAACAAATCCATCTGTATCAATGTCTATTATTTTCGGGGGGTCTGATTTATCTGTAACATTAAATAATATTACGTTTCTGCCAGAAGCGGCATAGAGGATGTTTTCTTCTACATCAAGGCCAAATACCCAACCCACTTCACTTATACTCCCAACATAGACAGGTTGACTTGGAACCGTTAAATCATACAAGTCTATTCGACCCTGAAAAAATGAAGTGGATGTTCCATCAAAAGGTTCAATAATAGAAACATATAAGATGTTTCCAACAACCTTTGAATAGATGGGCGCGTCATCAATAGGAATAACCTGATTAATGTTAGGTTGGTCAACAGAGGACATGTCAATCACCATTAACCTACTTGAAGCATTAGAAATATTTTCAATTGTAGCGTAAAGGGTATTGCCTGTTTTAGCCACAGAAGACACTAAATCGGTTGTATTCATGAAGGAAATAGAAGATGGGTTTCTAGGATCCGTTATATTTATAAAGCTCAAGCCATTTGGTAATCCAGCAATAACAATATTATCGATGATTTCTATACTTCTTGACTCTGCTTGTAAGTTGACTGCGCTAATAATACGGGGATTCAATTTATCCCTGAAATCAATAATGGAAATACCTGAACTTGTTGCAACTATAAGCAAACCATCCGAATGTTTAATATCCCAGACATCTCCATCAACTTCTACTTGAAAATCTATAACACCGTGCTCAAATGCGGGTGGAATGATTGAGAGACAGTCCGGCAAAGGTTTTCCATTGATCAGGCTTGCTGCTATATTGGCAACTTCGCCTCGAAAGACATCTGTTTTGTCTTTCTCAAAACCAGGATGACTTCCTACATCAATGATGATTTCTTCCCCAGAATTATAAATTTGATCTGAGGGTGGGTGTTGAACACTTACATCCTCTCCTAATAATAAAATACCATTTTCATGAGGAACCAAAGCACCGATGTCTCCTTCATGGGCGTCTGATGCAAACCAGGGCAGGTATCCAAAAGTCTTTGCAAATAAATACAGCCCCGCTGTTCCCACTAGTACAGACGTTGCTTTT
>JABSQL010000205.1 GCA_013215865.1 Candidatus Margulisiibacteriota bacterium | reverse complement strand
CCAAAAGATTAAGGGAAGAAGCTTTTTTGAAGAATGGATTGGGAGAAATTAATATGTGCCGATTAATTAGGGATGGAGAATACGGTGAAGATATTACCAAAATATTGGTATCTGAAAAAGTTATCAAAAAACTTCAGGAGCGGAATATTCAGGGGCTGGAGTATCTAAAGTATAAAGAGAATTACCACATAACTATAAGCCAGAATCAGGTCTCAACTGATGTTATGGTCAATGATAAGAAAGAGGAGTCAAAAATGGATAATAGTAACGTACATGTATGGCAATCTGAGGGAGTTAAAGACGATGTATTTGATGGCGGTATAGATGAACCCCGTCCTATCAGTCCATCGATATTTAAACAATATAAACCAGTTAAGCAGGCGTATCTAGAATGGCGAGAATTCAAAGGCGTTAAAACAGCACTTCTGGGAAGTCATGATGATAAAGAGTTTGTTGATGAATGTAAACGGACAGTCAGATGGGTGGAAAAGGGATGTTTTGATCCCATTGGATACCATTTGTACTATAGAGAATACCTCTCACAAGACGTTTTATGTGTTTCGAATTTTGTTCCGTGTGTGAGCCAGAAAGTGGTTGATATATTACAAGAAGTATGCCCAGAAGAAATAGAAATATTTAGAGTATCCCTCAATTATGAAACAGACAAAAAATATTATGTCATTAATCTTACCAGAGGTATTAGGAAAGATGTTTTTATGAAAAATGGATTGGGAGTGATTCATTTTTCCCGATTGATCAAAGGGGAACAAGATGACGAAAATACATCCAAAATATTGGTATCAGAAAAGCTCATCAAAAAGTTTAAAGAGGCAAATATACAGGGGTTGGAATATCTCAAGTTTGGGGAGAACCCATATGCTTTTTAGAAGTGATGAAAAGTGGAGAAAACAATACGTTAAATTAAGAATGTAACAAGAAAATCAATCATTTGGGAGGAAACAATGAAAGAAAATTACCACATATCTATAAGCCTGAATCAGGTCTCAACTGACGTTTTGGTCAATCGCAAGAACCTTATGGCAAACATGGGCTTTCAATGCCTCATGTTTAGGGAGAATCCCGATGCTTCGTAGAACCGATCGTCTAGATCGTGAAAAGGGAACCGAATGGCACCACATTATACCCAAGCAAATATATACGGGGAATCTGAATGATCTTACCACAATTGAGCGACAGAAATTTATAAATGCCAGAAAATTCTTAATTAAATTTGGTTATACTAAAAAACATACGCATGATATTGGCATTCGTTTGCGGAGTGTTAGAGAAGATAGGAAACAATATGATACAAAAAATATTACAAAAAGAACCAAACACGCCAATACTACAAAGCATAGAGAGTACACTAAGGGGATGGTACGCGAAATTTTAAAGATTAGAAATCTAGCTAAAAATAAAACTTGGTCAACAAAAAAAACTGAGAAAAAATTATACGATTACTGTAATGAGGTTTGGGATCAACTCAATAATGGAACGATAAAATTTGTAGATCCCGATCCCAAACCCGATCCAGATGATGGTGATGGACCAGGTGGATCGGGTGGACCAGGCGGATCTGGTGGATCGGAAGCAGACAAAGCCCTCTTCAAAGAAACCGTCCAAATGACAGGATTGGTGGGTTCATACAACAACACCCACCCGGAGCATCCCGTAAAAGAGAGGGGAGCACAGGGTACTAAAATCGGGGGAGTGGGGAATACGGTGGGGATTATTCAGGGGATGAAAGATAGTCCGGGGCATTTGTTAGAGGACCAACATGTGT
>JABSQL010000204.1 GCA_013215865.1 Candidatus Margulisiibacteriota bacterium | reverse complement strand
CTTATGCCATCATCCAAAAACCGTATAGAAACACCAATTTTATCAAACTCCTTTATTAGGGGTCCGAGTAGCAAAGGAACAGAAAACAACGATAACGAATTAAGCTTTGTTGAAAATGGTGTCCCATTTTACCTTAGCTGTTAGTTGCATAAGTATAAAAAGAGTAATAACAGCAGCAATAGTAACGATTAGACCAGTGACTCCTTTGAAGAAAAAAGAGTATGAAAACACAATAAGATAAATAAACTGAATAAATGCGGCAAACATTGAAAATTTAATGGATGTAAACCGTATTAAGTAACTTGTTGTGAGAAACAATGAAATAAATGCAGCAATAAAAAAAGCAATAAATATATTTATATGGTCTGAAAAATAAGAATACATAAGATGGAAGGAAAAGAAGGTGGCAGCTAAGAAAAAGTAGTGCATAGGATGAAGGTTCGTATTTTTTAGGACACTAAATATTAGCAATACAACGAAGAAAAACAACAACGAAACGGGAGCAAAAAATGATACACGACCAACAATATCCCCAGGATTAAGCTTACTAGGAATAATTAACCCAATATTTTTTCCTGTTACAGCTTTATCCAAATCCCATATAAGCATGTATTTTGATTGAGCCTTTTGTTTTTTTGTAGGAGAAAGAGTATTTTTTGATATAACATACTTGATATGCTCCATTCCATTCGAGAGGTAGTGGATGTTTATCTTTATTTTCCCAGATTTATCAGGGAGTATTCGTATAGATCTCCCCTTTACTAAAGGTGAAATACTCTGAATAGAATTGTTATTTATTGTCAATTCAATATTACGATAAATTGAATTTGAAGAATCTAATGACGCAGATACAAAAATCGATTTATTCTTTGGAAGAGATGATGCATCAAATTCATATTGACCAGAGAAATTTGCTTTAAAGGTAGGAAACCATAAATTCCCCTTTTTTCTAGGGTCTAAGTCTATATCAATATAATCTGAGGGTTATAGAGTTTAATCTGACACTATGGCGAAAAATACAGGAAAAAGAATTGGATATATTCGTATCAGCTCAATTGACCAAAATCATGAAAGACAGCTTGATGGGTTTGATTTGGATAGATGCTTTATTGATAAGGCATCTGGTAAAGATATTAATCGGCCCCAGTTAAAAGAGATGCTTAAATTTGTGCGTGATGGGGATATAGTGATTGTCCATAGTATGGATCGATTAGCAAGAAATTTGGACGATCTTCGAAAATTGGTTCAGCAACTCACAAATCAAAAAGTAAAGATTGAATTTATGAAAGAAGGACTGACCTTTACCGGTGAGGATGCGCCAATATCCAAATTGTTGTTGTCTGTAATGGGTGCATTTGCTGAATTTGAGCGTACATTAATTAAGGAACGACAAATGGAAGGAATAGCTCTAGCAAAAAAGAAAGGGAAATATAAGGGGCGAAAACCTATCTTATCAACTGATCAAGTTAAAGAGATTAAAGAGAGAGAGGCTAAAGGAGATAAGAAAAGTCATATTGCCCGTGAATATGGAATTAGTCGTGAAACGCTTTATCAGTATTTGAGAAAATAGTTTTGGATACCTAGGTCTCTAATCTAGAAGTAATTGCCTATTATAGTATAATGAGTGTTCAATATGAAATCTAAAGATGGAGATTTTTTTATATCTGATTGGCTTAGAAATAGAAATACAGTTGAGTTCTTAAGCATATGGGAAGAGCTACACAATCCAAATTTTATTTATGCTTCTGAGGGAGACTTACTTAATGTTTCTCTATTTGGTAAAACAGCCAAACAGTGGAGGGAAGAACACCCTGATCTCAATGGAAATATAAGAGATTTTGCGACATTAGAACAACTGATAGTTTTGAGCAACCTTGAATCAGTGAATTCAATATTCATTTCTCAAGGATTAGACCAAAAAGAAAGGCTAAAGAACTTGAATAATATTGCTATTTCCCAGATGAAAAGTCTTGTTGGTAATAAGTTAATAAAGAAGATAAATTAAGAATATATAATAAACCCTATCATGACTTAAATTATACAATAGTGATCCAAGTAAAACCATAAAATAAAGGCATAAGTGTCCAGAGAAAACGATCGTTTATTTTGGACACTTTCTTTTCATTTAGAAGGGAAATTATAGGATGGTCAACAGCCTTCCTACATTGTCAGATCAGCCTTTTATTAGGGGTAGCAGGCCCAACTGTGTGGGAATTTGTGTAAATTTATATTATGGATAAATTTACTAATTCATAAAATGTAAATTCAAAAATCCTACTGTCTTGTTCTTATCGTCATTTTCTGTCCATTT
>JABSQL010000203.1 GCA_013215865.1 Candidatus Margulisiibacteriota bacterium | reverse complement strand
TTTGTGACTGGGTCATTCCTAAAACACATTTTCTTGAAAGTTGGGGAGATCAAACGGCTCTAAGCGGTGTGGTTGGTTTAATGCAGCCCCTTATAAATCCCATGTATGATTCTACGAGTAGTTTAGAAATTTTGTCAAAATTACTGGGGGAATCTAAAAAGGAATTGACCATCGTACGGGATACCTGGAGAAACAGAAAAACATTTATAAATTGGAAAGAATGGCTCCATAATGGCATCATCTCTGGATATACACTCAAAGTAGCACCCAAAACTACATATACACGCTTTCAAAACATATTAGCAAAACAAGTTAAAGCCAAATCTAGATTTGATACCCAAATAGAATTAAATTTTGTCCCAGACAATTCAGTATATGATGGCCGTTTTATTAATAATGCATGGCTACAAGAACTGCCAGACCCCATTACCAAATTAACCTGGGACAATGCAGCACTTATCAGCCCTAAAACGGCCAAAGAAATGGGTGTTAAAACCAAAGATCTCGTCTCTATTCATGTTAAAGAACATACTCAAAACTTCCCTGTCTTTGTGTTACCAGGTCATGCAGAGGGTTGTATATCTTTATCCATGGGTTATGGTCAGAAAACAGTGGGTCGAATTGGTGAAGAATCAGGTTTTGACGCCTTTGTTCTACAATCCATTGATGATAACCCTGTCAAAAGTGATCGTACCGTCCCTCTTGGAAAGGACTATCCACTGGCAACAACACAGGACCATTTTAGTTTAGAAGATCGTCCGATTTATAGGCAAACTGACCTTGAATCTTACAAAAAAAATCCCAATTTCGCGACAGAAATGGTCAAAGTGCCTCACCCTCGCTCTTCTTGGGAAGAAAGACCGTATGACACCGGATATCAATGGGGACTTTCCATTGACCTAAACAAGTGTACGGGCTGTAATGCGTGTATTATGGGGTGTCAATCTGAAAATAACATTCCAATAGTTGGAAAAAAAGAAGTTCTAAATGGACGCGAAATGCATTGGATACGTTTGGATCGATATTTTTCTGGAGATGATTTCAATCCTTTACTTGTTCACCAGCCCATGACGTGTTTGCAGTGTGAAAATGCACCGTGTGAACAAGTATGTCCTGTAGCGGCAACCACGCATAGCAAAGAAGGTCTGAATGACATGACCTACAACAGGTGTATTGGGACACGATATTGTGCCAATAATTGTCCTGCAAAAGTCAGACGGTTTAACTTCTTTGATTATCATCAAACAAACCCTCAGTCAATTAAAAAAGACCGAAAACACTTTTTTGATTTAATACGTGAACCAGACAAAACCCTCCAGAAACAATTTAACCCCAATGTGACAGTCCGAATGCGCGGCATAATGGAAAAATGCACCTATTGTGTCCAACGCATCAATGAAGCCAAATCTGACGCTAAAAACGAGACTCGCTTGGTGAGAGATGGTGAGATTCAAACAGCATGTCAACAAGCCTGTCCAGCAGATGCGATTGTGTTTGGAAATATCTTGGATAAGAAAAGTAAGATTTACAAATTACGGTCTAAGCAACGCACGTTTTCTATACTTGAAGATTTACAATTAAAGCCACGTACCACGTACATGGCAAGTATACGAAACCCACATCCTTCATTTGTAACGTCAAACACGGTGGAGCATCATTATGAGCATTAGCTTGGACAATCCTGGAAAAAGGGTTCCACTTGTTACCGGAAATCAAACATTTAAATCTGTAACAGATATCATTAGTCGCCCCACTGAAGATAAAGCCCCTTCTTGGTGGCAAATAGGTTTTACCCTCGCTGTTTCTGTATTGTGCCTTCTCTTATCTATGATTGCCTACTTGGTATGGGACGGGATCGGCGTTTGGGGGCTAAATAACCCTGTTGGATGGGGATTTGCGATCGTTAATTTTGTTTTTTGGGTGGGAATTGGCCATGCGGGCACCCTCATTTCTGCCATTTTATTCTTATTTAGACAAAAATGGCGCACTTCTATTAACAGATTTGCAGAAGCCATGACGATTTTTGCAGTCATATGTGCGCTCGTGTTTCCTGCCATTCATATTGGTCGGATTTGGCTGGCGTATTTTATGTTTCCTATTCCCAACCAAATGGCCTTGTGGCCCAATTTTAGGAGTCCTTTGTTATGGGATGTTTTCGCCGTTAGTACATATTTTACAGTTTCTCTTTTGTTTTGGTTTGTGGGTCTAATACCTGATTTAGCCACTTTAAGAGATAGAGCAAAAACAAAAACAAGAAAAATTGTGTATGGTATTTTCTCATTGGGTTGGCGCGGTGCAAACAGGCACTGGCAACATTATGAAAAAGCCTATTTGCTGTTGGCGGCTCTTGCGACACCACTGGTTTTATCTGTACACACTATTGTGAGTTTTGATTTCGCCATCTCTCAGCTACCCGGATGGCACACAACCATCTTCCCGCCTTATTTTGTTGCGGGTGCGATATTCTCTGGATTTGCGATGGTGATGACGTTACTTATCATCGCCAGACAGTTATATGGGCTAAAAAATCTAGTCACCATGCATCATCTAGAGACAATGAATAAAATTATTTTAGCGACGGGTACGATGGTCGGTTATGCATACGCCATGGAATTTTTCATTGCCTGGTATTCTGGAAATACGTATGAATCATTCGCATTTGTAAACCGTGCGTTTGGTCCTTATGCATGGGCATATTGGATCATGATTTCATGCAATGTTATTTTCCCACAATTATTTTGGTTTAAAAAAATCAGGACCAGCATTCCTATCATGTTTATTATCTCTATTACAGTCAATATTGGGATGTGGTTTGAACGGTTTGTCATTACGGTGACATCCCTGCACCGTGATTTCATTCCGTCCAGCTGGGCTTATTATGTTCCAACTTGGGTAGATGTCTGTACATTGATTGGCAGTTTTGGGTTATTTTTTACCTTTTTCCTCTTGTTTTTGAAATGGATACCCCCTAC
>JABSQL010000202.1 GCA_013215865.1 Candidatus Margulisiibacteriota bacterium | reverse complement strand
TATTAATTCTCATGAACTTTAGTAGCTGTGCGAAAAAGATGCTGTGAAAAAGATGCAGTATATATATATAGTTAGGGGAAAACTTGTGGGCTCCCCCCAAAAAGGGTGATCTTCATGATATATCTAAAGGGTCATTTCTTCCCATGTACCTTGTACAGGACAACGGGCATATTATGGCCTATGCTTTTCCTATTTCAGGTTATGGGTTATGGAGTACTCTATACGGATATATGGCTTTGGAAGGTGATGGTGAAACGGTGAAAGGCGTTACTATTTATCAGCATGGAGAGACCCCAGGTTTGGGTGGCGAAGCGGAAAAAGACTGGTTTTTGAATCAATTTAAGGGCAAGAAAATTGTTAACCAAGCGGGTGACTTTGTATCAGTGAAGGTGTTGAAAGCCAATACGATTGGCAAAATCCCTGATAGTCAACGTGAAAATGTGGTGGATGGCATTAGCGGTGCGACCATTACAACGTTTGGGATGGACCGGTTCCTAAAAAAAGATTTACAACTGTATGAACCCTTCTCCAGGAGACGGCGACGATGAGCTTAAAGAAAATAATTAAATCTAAATCTTTTAAGGTATTTTGGGAACCCATTCTTGGAGATAACCCTATTTCAGTTAAAGTTTTGGGTATATGTTCAGCCCTTGCGGTGACCACACAGGTCATTCCCGCAATTGTGATGACGCTTGCCATGACATTTGTGGTTACTTTTTCTAATTTTATCATTTCTCTTCTCAGGCATGTTATCCCAAAGAACATCCGAATTATTGTGGAGCTAGTAGTGATCGCTTCTCTTGTTATTTTGGCCGATCAGATATTAAAAGCATTTGCTTTTGAATTGAGCAAACAACTTTCTGTGTTTGTCGGGCTGATAATTACGAACTGTATTATCATGGGGCGTGCTGAAGCATTTGCAATGGCAAATGGACCTGGATTGTCTGCACTTGATGGGTTGGGGAATGGATTTGGGTATGGCCAAATACTCATATTGGTGGCCATTATGAGAGAATTTTTGGGGTCTGGGTCTTTGCTCGGATTTCCTTTGATTCCAGAAAACGTCTATGCAATGGGATATGAAAACATGGGCATTATGGTGTTAGCACCAGGCGCATTTATTGGAATTGGCTTAATCGTATGGGCACAAAATGAATGGTTAAGAAGAAAAGGAAAACAGAGAAATGTTTGAGCAATTGGCGAGTATCGCTGTTAAGTCCATATTTACTGAGAATATTCTCTTGGCGTATTTTTTGGGGATGTGTTCTTTTTTGGCATGCTCAAAAAAGGTAAATACGTCTGTAGGGTTGGGGTTGGCCGTTATTTTTGTCCTTTCTATCACGGCACCTATAAACTGGTTGATTCATACTTTCTTACTCAAGCCGGGTGCGTTGTATTGGCTAGGGCTTGAGAATATTGAGCTTAGCTTTTTAACGTTTATTACATTTATTGCGACGATTGCTGCGATGGTTCAAATTGTAGAGATGGTGATGGAACGATATACGCCCGTGTTATATACATCATTGGGAATATTTCTCCCCCTAATTGCGGTGAATTGCGCGATATTGGGAACGTCATTATTCATGGTAGAAAGACACTATAATTTTCTTGAATCTGTGGTATTTGGTGCCAGTTCAGGGATTGGTTGGTTTTTGGCGATAGTCTGTATGGCAACTATTTTGCAAAAATTAAACTATGCCAATGTTCCCAAGGGGTTGAGAGGTTTTGCGATTAACATGATTGTTACAGGATTAATTGCCCTTGGGTTTATGGCATTTGCCGGGATTCAGTTGTAGGAGTGGAATGGTGACGATTTATTTTGTAAGCATGGCCGTATTTTTAGGAATCATTCTTTTGTTGGTGGGTATATTATTTATAGTTGAATCCAGAGTAGTGAACAAAAAAGACTGTAAAATTCTCATCAATAATGATGAATCCAAGTCCTTTATAGTGGCATCCGGAACGACATTGTTGAGTGCCCTGTCGAATTCAGGTATATTTATTCCGTCAGCTTGCGGAGGGGGAGGGTCATGTGGCCTTTGTAAGGTTAAAATTGACACAGGTTATGATGAGTATTTACCCACAGAACTACCACATTTAACCCGTTCTGAGCAAAAAGAAAAAATTCATGTGGGCTGTCAAGTCAAAGTGAAGAATAACCTGAATATACATTTGCCAGATGAGATATTTAATATTAAGAAATTTGAGTGTGAGGTGGTATCAAATCATAACGTGGCCACATTTATTAAAGAGTTGGTATTAAAGATTCCTGAAAATGAACAGTTGGACTTTAAAGCAGGTGGGTATATACAAATTGACATTCCTCCCTATGAATCCATACCCTATCGGCGGTTTGAAGTGGAAGATGAATTTAAAGATGAGTGGGATTTGTATAAGGTGTGGGACAACAATGCCGTTAATGAAGACGAGGCTTTTAGGGCATACTCCATGGCTAATTACCCTGAAGAAAAAGGGGTTGTTATCCTCAATGTACGCATTGCCACACCGCCTCCTAGAACCGAAGGTATTCCACCCGGAATCGGGTCATCATATATTTTTGATTTAAAGAAGGGAGACACGGTTACTATCAGCGGTCCTTATGGAGACTTTTATGCAAAAGAAACTAAACGGGAGATGTGTTTTATAGGTGGTGGTGCTGGCATGGCGCCCATGAGGAGTCATATTTTTGATCAACTGAAACGAATTAAATCAGATCGTGAAATCACATTTTGGTACGGAGCACGCTCTAAAAGAGAAATGTTTTATGATGAAGAGTTTAAAGCTTTGGCTGAAAATAACCCTAATTTCACCTATCATGTTGCCCTATCTGAACCCAAAGAATCAGATCATTGGGAGGGATATCAAGGTTTCATTCATCAAGTATTACAGGATAAATATTTGAATAGCCATGAAGACCCATGCGACATTGAATTCTACTTGTGCGGACCACCCATGATGCTTCAGGCTTCTATGCAAATGCTAGACTCGATGGGTGTCGACAAAGAAATGATCGCATTTGACGATTTTGGTTCATAATTCTCCGTTTAGTTTCAAGGCTGTTCGTTTAAAAATAAGTATATTCATGTTTGCTGCAGCTTCGGTTGGCCTTTTTCTATGTGTGCCTATAAAACAGCAGGTATTAGAAGGTCAAACTATGGGAACGATATATCACGTCACTCTTGTTAATATTTCAAGGTTACAATCAAGAAATCTTCATAAAAAAATTAGGGTAGAGCTGAAGTCTATCAACCGTATTTTTTCTACATACGATACTGAAAGTGAGATATCTCGCTTTAATCGATTACCTGCTCATGAATGGGTTAAAGTGTCACCTTTCCTATATGATTTGGCTCGATTTGGAAAGAAATGGCATTCATTAACAAGCGGGGCATGGGATGGGACAGTATGGCCTTTGTATCAGTTATGGGGGTTTACGCAAAATAAACCTGCGATACAAATCCCAAGCACGGATGCCGTACAATCTGCGATGAAGCAGGTAGGGTATTCTTTTGTGAATTTTGGAAGAGAGGGGTTTATGATGAAGACCCGTAAAGGGGTTTCCATTGATTTGTCTTCCATTGCGAAAGGATATGCAGTGGATAGAGTAGGCGCTTTGTTACACGGCCAAGATGTTTCTCGTTTCATGGTTGAAATAGGGGGAGAAGTTGTTGTCAGCGGCAAGAACGGGGCCAATCGTTTTTGGCGGCTGGGAATAAATATACCAGACTCGAACTCTGGAGATCAAGATACAATACATGTGATCGAAATGAAGGGTGGGGCCATTGCAACAAGTGGCACATATCGGCGATTTTATGAGGTGGATGGCCGCAAATACGCCCATGTATTAGATCCCAGAACAGGATATCCTGTCCAGCATGATGTGGTGAGTGTAACCATTACAGCCCCGACATGTTTAGAGGCCGATGCAATCGCAACGTCAGTACTGGTAATGGGGAAAGAGGCGGGGTTGTCCTTAATCCATCAGTTGGATGGCATTGAGGGCTTTTTGGTGATTCAAGATGAAGTTGGAGAATTTGAATTTATTATGTCCAAGGGGTGGGTGTTTTAATGCTTAAAATTAATCTGATTCTTTCTGGCCATTTTTATGGTGCCATCTGGATCATCTATGGGACAGATACCTGCTTCTTTTGAGAGACATCGTTCATCTGATTCAAGAACAACTTTTGATGCGCACCCTTCTTTTACACCAGATCTGCCAAAGAAAAATACGCCAATACCGATGCCAAGAAAACACAGGAAAAACAATCCCATTGTCATCAGAAATGTTGTCATAACATGCCTTGATGATGGGGGGTAACAGATGATAATTGTGGTTCCTGGGGTGTATTTAAGGGACGCATTTTTCTAAGTTCTTCAATTTTATGAAG
>JABSQL010000201.1 GCA_013215865.1 Candidatus Margulisiibacteriota bacterium | reverse complement strand
TCAATGCCAATGTTCGGCATTACCTTGCTCGATTCAGAAGAAAAACGCGCTGCTACTCAAAATGCCCTCTTATGGTCGAGCTTTCTTTGGTATTATTATTTCACAAGAGATTGTATGCTATATTGTTTTAGCAATCCCAATTATTAATGTCTTCTTTGGACAGTCCTGTGAACTTGGTGATTTTATCTACTTGCTCACCATTTATTTTCATTATTTTTGCGATACCAACTTTTTGTTCTTCACGGCCTTCTTCACGACCTTCTTCACGAACGGTATCGATAATGGCATCCTCATCCATTAACCATTTCAACCTGGCCTCATATAGGTCTCGTTCATCTTTTTCCAAATACATCGTATCCAATACTTCTACTGCCTTTTTGATTTCGGGGATTTCTTCCAACTCCTTTGGTATATCGTTTTTTACATACTCTCCGGCCTTCTTTAGGAACGTTATCCATCGATCCAATACGGTTTTTAAATGTGAAAGTTCCTTATCAAACTTCTCAAGTTCAATAATATGTATCTCCAAATCTTCAAAATATGTCTTGTGTGTCTTGGCATTCAAGATTCTAAATATATTGTGATAAGAATCTTCGTCCACACCATTGAAATTTAATACATGAATACTAATGGTTTTGCTTAACGTATCATACTTTCCAGATTCTAGTAGTTGGCTGGTATATAGCCGAGACCAATAATATAAGGCTCTTTTGTCATAGTGAACTTGGTCTCTGATTTGGACTTCTATATTAAAATATCTACCTTGATGGTCCTGGGCCTTGATATCTAGAATAGATGCTTTATCGCCATAGAATTGTTTCTCATTATAGGGGTTCTTTAACTCAATACTACTGACCTGATCTTCTTGCGAGATAATAGAGTTAATAAAAGACATTAACATATCTTTATTTTCTTCACTGCCAAACAGCTTCTTGAATGCAAAATCTACCCTTGGATTAATTAATGTCATTTTATTTTATCCTTTTATTTTGTTAACCTAAATCATTTTAAAGCTTTTCTGGGTTTCCTACAAGTTGAAAGTGCTTTTTATTAATCAAGCACCTAAACCCAACATAAATGATCCATTTGCCAAATTATTTTTAGAGGTACCCACTTAAACCCTGACTCTCTCTCAAGTATTTTATTTTTAGGCCTATTGCTAATAGTCTTTTTTGAATGGCTTGGTCATTTGACATAATCGAATCATTCCTTCTGAATACGAGAATTCAATCTATGAGATCATGAATACTTATATTCAATGTAGTTGCGATTTGCGCCAGCTTTTGGAGACGGGGTATGGAGTCTCCCCCTTCGATGTTCTGTAAATATCTAAGGGAAATACCAACCTTTTCAGCGAACTTTTCCTGGGTGAGGCCTAAGTTTAATCTAATTTTCTTAATATGTATTTTCATCTGGTTATATTGTAATCAAAACAACGTGGTACAATAACGCGAGCTAATCACGTTAATATGGTGGTTCCCATAAATTGAGGGAAAGAATCAAGTTAAAAGCGCTTATCAAAAATCACGGTATCTGAGGGAAAATTAGGTAAAGCTGTAATTGAGAAGAGCATTACTTAAGCTTCCAGTTCCCTAATCTTCTCCCGACAAATCTTCTTTGTAATATCCCTAAGAACTTCCACCCGAGAATACAGCCATTCTAATTCTGTTTTGCTAATTTTGAAATGCTGAGAGTATCTAGAATCAATATAGGCGTCTTTCAAGAGGTAGAACCGTTTCCGATTCAGCTTTCGATTCCAGGGGAATGCTTCGGCTACACGTGCGTCCTCTTTAATGGCCAAAAAATTGAGATGTTTTAAGTTATGGGTGTTCTTCTTGTAGTTGGTTAAGACTAGGATGATACACGCATAAAATCGCTCTGCGGCTTGGTGTAGTTCAAAGGAGGCTTTATTGTAATCTTTCCTTTCCATACAATGCACATGGTCGATAAGAAAAGACTTCGCACTTTTAAACCACATATTGTAATGATCCTTCGCAATTGGAAGGTAATCTTCTGGGGGAAGTATATAAGGCTGTGAAAGGGGTCTTTTGCTGTTTTCATAAAGGACAACCCCTTCCTTTTTAATATCGGTAAAGAAGTATTGGCTCTTACCTAGCGCATCATTCACAAATTCCAAGGAATGAACAATTAAATTTAATGGGGGTCTAAAATAGCTGCCTGTTACATCCCCAGGAGGGCCCCATATGAGTGCAATACGATCTTCTATAATATCCCATAGTTTATAATCATCAACTAGGTCCCTGTTATTCAAAATTATCAGAATATCGTAATCGCTTATATATCCATAACCAGGCTTATAAACCCACTTTCCAGTGGCATAGCTGCCGAACAAGATGATTTTAACAATCCGAGAGTGGCGTTTCTTACCTACTTTGAAGGAGGTTACTTTATCGAATTCTTCTCGAATAATGGCCGTCATTTTGGCCAGATGGTGTCTCTTTGAGGCGGGTAGATGGTCCAGGCTGTTCTTCACCCGTTTATGGTACCCATTTCATT
Organism: Candidatus Margulisiibacteriota bacterium; assembly: GCA_013215865.1. Classification (GTDB taxonomy): domain Bacteria; phylum Margulisbacteria; class Marinamargulisbacteria; order DT-59; family DT-59; genus DT-59. The sequence goes on along the minus strand of JABSQL010000201.1, from coordinate 838 downwards.
CTTAATCTGCAAGAGAAGCCCCTCTCTTCCTCCACTTATTCCTTTATTCGCACCCTTTGGGGCTCAACCTCGAGAGAAGGAAAATATTTGGGAATTCCGAATGGGAAGCTTCCTCATTACTATGGGATTACCTTTTTCTACTTAATTCTTTCCTGGAATATTTCATTACTATTTTGACCTAACAGTAAAATTGCATGTATATTAGTGAAATTAATTTCAATAACGTTCGATATATATATATAAATACAAAAAATAATACTTAGGAGTTGTTTAATATGTCTATGAATAATATAGGAGGAATAAGTCCTTTAAAATGGAATTTCGGTTATTTTCGCAGATCAGACAAACTAGGAAGGAACTTTACATCTAATTTAAATACATTTGATAAAGATAAAAAGAAAGAATTAAACAAGATTATACATGAAAAATGTATCTATTCAACAAAAAAAGACTACTCTGAAGTTTGTCAAAAATTACAAATTAGCATACTTCAAAATATAAAAGGTCAAGACATAATCAGTAGTATTGAAACTTTTATTAATGATAAAATAGATTATTTCGATAGTTTTGGAGGTGATGTTTTTGAGGTGTTTGAAAATGAAGATGGTTTCTATACAGGCGAACTAACAGACAATTTTCCTGATGGCCTTGGGAGATTAGAGAAAAATAATGGTGATTTATATCAAGGCCACTATCAAAAGGGGGAATTAATAAGTGGATTTATTCAAAGAGATAATGGTGATGTATGTGCAGGTGATTTTAGCAATAATCAATCTCAAGGTAGTGGAATTCTGAAATTTAAAAATGGAGCTGTTTATGATGGGGAATGGAAAGATGG
>JABSQL010000200.1 GCA_013215865.1 Candidatus Margulisiibacteriota bacterium | reverse complement strand
TTAATCGGCTGCCTCTTGTTATCATTTTCTTTATTATTGTTAGTATTGCGTTTATGTTCCTGTATATTGTTAATAGCCGTACTGGTAACAATATCCATCAAAATGAAGAAATTGATACTGCCTTAAGTTCAGATCAATCTATTCAAGCTATCTTTGATGGTCAATTTAATGGCTATACCAAACAAGGTCCATTTCAAGAACCAACAAAAACAGCACCTTCTAGAAACAACCCATCTCGCTTCATGTTGAATGAAAACCAAGAGATGGATAATAGAAGAAATGGCTCTTTCAACAATGTTCCAAAAGAAAAAGATAAACGGCAGGAATCATTTGAATTTGCCTTGTCTGATTCTACTAAGGTTAACATCGATACAGATGGAGTTAGAAACACCAACTATAACCAACCCTCTAATTTCTCAAGTAAATTTCCCACACCCGAAAACCCATACTCGAACCCCAACTTCCTAAAGGACATTCACTCTGCTTTTTCAAACAACGATCCCAATAAACAGGGCAGAAAAGAAGAGTTTATAAAGTCTGGGTTATCTGATAAGGTCATCTTTCATAGGAAAGCATCTAAAGAAAACCCCTTTGAAGTGAAGGCAGGGACAGTGCTTCCGGCCATTATGGTTACGGGTATTAATTCTGACTTACCAGGACAGATTATTGCTCAGATATCTCAGAATGTGTATGACACTGTTTCAGGGCAGTATTTACTCATTCCTCAGGGATCAAAAGTATTGGGAACTTATGATAGTCAGATTGCTTACGGTCAAAACCGCGTACTTGTGGCTTGGAATCGGGTGATCTTTCCGGATGGATCCTCAATCGATCTAGGTAATATGGCTGGGTCTGATCAGGCTGGATACGCTGGGTTTAAAGATAAGGTAAACAAACATACAGGTAAAATCTTTGGGAATGCTTTTCTTCTTAGCCTTATTAGTGCGGGTATGAATTTATCTCAACAGGGAAGTTCAGCTGTGGGATCAACTTCGTTGGGTTCTGGAGCTGCATTGACTCCTCAGCAGGAAATAGCTTCTTCTCTTGCACAGCAACTGGGGAATGTTGGTCAGGAAATGATTCGGAAGAATATGCAGATTCAGCCCACAATCACCATCAGGCCTGGGTTTCGGTTCCATATTATGGTTAATAGGGATATTGTGTTTGGGGGGAGTTATTGAGTTTACTTTGTCGATAGCGGTATCATCCGTTTTGCTGATGCTAAAATAACGAAAGTTTTGAATTCAGTAGCATGTGAGTTGAATAATTTAGCAAAATAAAGAATACTATTAACTAAACTGGAGGAAAAACTATGAATCACTATAAAGCGTTTAATGTAGTTAGTAAAAAGATAGTCTCCTTGTGTGAAATGCAAGAAAACAGTCCATTAACCAGGAAAAAGAGAGGGGAGGAAGACTTAAATTATAAGTTGGGTTTGATACGTTTAATGGCCAAAGATTTCGAGTCGTTCCTAGATTTTGATGCTAAGTGTAAAGAGGTACTTTCAGAGGAAGACTATAACTATACAGGTAGATCTAATTTCATTCATTATATTTATGACCATAATGATATAGATATACCAATATACCTATATTCTGTTGATAGCTATTTTCACATCAAATACTCGTATGGATACGTGAGACAACCTTATAGGAATATTTTTATACGGGCACATATCACCGATGAATGTAATAAAAAGAAATTCAGAATAGCCTTAACTACAGAAGACATCGAGGCATGCCTGATAGTATATATAGACACCCATGACTTAAGCCCATCTCATAGTCAAGAAAGGACTTATCCTAAAAGATTAGATGTGTTATTGAAGACCATACCTAAGGAGTATTATTTTGAGGCAGTTCAGATACTTACCTATTGGGGGAATCTCTTGATTGATCGTAAAATGGCTTTTGACTTAAGGGCTGCAACGGATAAAAAAATTAAAGATAGCACCCGTCGAAAACTAAAACACCCCAAACTCTTTAAGAGAATAACAAAAGAATATGTTAAAAAAGA
>JABSQL010000020.1 GCA_013215865.1 Candidatus Margulisiibacteriota bacterium | reverse complement strand
TTTTCTGATAAATTTGGAAAACCAGCAATCCAATTACTTACAATAGCTGATTGGTCTGGAGCGCTTCCCAAGTTCAAATCTGCTAAGGGTCCACGAATAGAAGATGTAGAAGGAGGGAAACAGTTTGCTGATAAATGTGGATCACCACCAAATGAGTTAAACTGTGGGTTAATTGCCATTCCATCATCCACGTCCATTTTTCCGTCGGTATCTTCTGCAGCTGAGATAATTTTAAAGTGAATGGTTAACATGATGTCATCTCCTCATCTGTATTCAATTTCCCCCTAAAAAACCGGATTATATCGTCTGAAGAAACAGTGATAGTGGGTAAAACAACTCTGATATTTTGACCTTGCATATTGTTTCTTTGTATCTTAGAATGACCAAGAGTCGCATCTGTGTCCTTCGTGTCATCATTCGCATCTGCGTCCTTTTCTTCAAAAGTTACAACGGGTGTATCTTCATATAAAATGCCTGTTAGTGCAGGGTTGCTGTGATCGTAAGAAAGATTTTGTGTCAGTGCCTGTACTTTGATTGTCCTTTTCGACGCTGTATAAATGATGACATAGATATCTCTATATTCAATATCCACAATAGGGTCCACTTCCCCTCCTATAGAAAGAGAGCATTCTATAATCCTATGTTTGGGTAATCTAATCGCTTCACGAATGCTAAGAGTTTTTGGAAAAGGGTGTGATCTAGGCATGATTATTCTCTCACTGACTTCGTCTTTAGAATCGCTTGGAGGTTCATCAAGAAAATACATTAAAGGCCTAAGGTGTTGTTTCGCAATTGTCAAATTTTCTAACACAATAAACGCTGAATCAAATGTTGTGAGATATAAATTGCGATTTGTATAGGGTCTGCTAAAATCATAATTGACACCGTGTAATGAACACTTCTCAATGAGGTTTATGGATAATTCGTTGCATAAGATGGCTTTAGATAAATTTGGAAGAGGAAGGTCGCTATCTTCTAATCTTTTTAGGGTTTGGGTAATCAATTCGATTGGGTCTGGAACCTCAAAAAATGAAAAGGGAGAATAGTCTATATGTTTATCATCTATCGTTTCAGAAAATTCTTTTAGAATTTCGAAAATCAAAAGTTCTTTAAGGGGGATAGTGTCATGCTTTAAATGAAGTTCTTCTAACAACCTCGCGACAATCAGTTCACAACAAGTGATGATAAAGTCGTATACCACCAAATCAAAAGGGTTGTATATGGGGTCACGTTCAAGTTCTCCATGTTTACTTGAACATTCGGATTTTAGACTATTGAAGATTTCCAGCAGATCATGCTCAATTCTTTTGCACAGTGTCCCAAGCTGTTCATACACAGCTCTCATAGGGCATGATAAATCTGTTGCAATCAAATCGGTTAGATCATCTTTGTCCAGGAACACAGCTTTACATATGTTATCTATACTTGAATGAGTAATGACGGTATCCATTTCTTCATAAGCTAGCGTGGTATTTAGTGGGAGACGCTTTACTGTATCGCTTCTTTTGTACATGAGATCAATTAAAAAGCTCGATTTATCTGGATCTTGACGCAAATATTCAATGTATTTTAATCTGAAAGTCAACATGGGTAAATGAGGGGAGGTGAAGCAACTTGTTAAAATATAGGCGACATCTTGATGAAATTCTTGATCATATTGTGTAGAGGCCCTAGGAAGATGGCTTGCAATGATTTTTTCAAATGCACTTATTAACTGTATATCGGTCATGTCTTCTAAATTTGGTACATCGTCCATCATCGTGTTTTTACTCTCCTCGGGGTCAATGACTTTTTGAGTAGATCGACATCGGGTTAACAGTTTAAGGGTTTCATGTTCTCTATCGTAACCCCTAGTTGATTTTTGAACATGGTGAGTGAGAGATAGAACCGCATCAAAAAGAGTGTCACTATCCTCTGGATTGAATTTTTTAAGCCGAATATTTTTCCCCGAAGAATTAATTGTGGCTTGCACAAAAAAATCTGTATTCAAGTGTACCTGTTCACTTTGCGTCAATATAGCCATTTCTTTTTCATGATAAACAAATAGGTGCCAATTTAGGTTTGAAAATTTATTGGATATTGAAAGGCAATCTCCTTCAAACAAGAGCGGTTTTTTTATTTCTTTAAAAATGGCTGCAAAGGTCTCTAGAGCTTTAGGGTGTGCATGAGATTCGCTTAGGATGTATTTAGCGAATGTAAATAAAAATTCTGTAAACCGTCTACGAGGGTCACTATGAACAGGAATTTTGTTTGAGTACAGAAATGCCATAGAGGGCCAATTTCGAAAGCCATTCCAGTCATCCAACCGGAAGTAACTGCTATTATAAAAATGATCCAATTCTTCTTTTCTTGATTTGTTATCTAGCCAATCGTTCAATATAGTTGCTGGACTCGTTCGCACTTCACTTACAAAATGTTTGCTAAAAAATTCCAAAGCGTCCTGTCTAAGCGCCTTTTTTTGATAGGAATTTGGATCTTGGTAGACAACAAGGGTATCACGATGTAACGTGGGATTAATCATTTTTTCAAGCATCCTTAACCCCTGATTTGCGTAGTCTTTTGTAGGAAAAAGTGGATGATGAGCTGCAATATCTACTAACCGACTAAGAACGACCCAAAAGGGAAAAATCAATTCTGGATAGCTTTTTATAGCAACTTCTGACACAAGAAGAAGTATATTAGAATAATAAACCCGATCTATTTCACTGAATTTTTGATCTTGATTATTTTCTATTTCCCTTAGTAAGGGTACCAATCGCTCTCGTGCTAATATTCTGAAATTGTCCATGGGTGTTTTTGTAATTCTCTCGAATTGACAGATAATGAATGAAACATCAATCTTCAGAGGAGATTTTTTCAAAAAAGGACTGATATCAATACCTTTGGTTCTAGCATCTAATAATGCCTCATATCTAAGTATGTCTATGACACATTGGTACAGAACAGGAGGACTTTGATTGTTATAGGATCCAGCTATCCTATCAATTTCTGCAAGATGTGAGGTATCGTTTGTCATGTTAAACATACTTCTAAGACGAAATATGTTAATCGCTTCCTTATTGAATAACAGAGAATCCTTCATTTCAATGTGTACCACAAGACGCACTCGTTTATGTTGTTTTGGTCCCGCTGGTTTTTTTGATTTAAGAATATTCCCCGATTGATTAGTAACAGGCTTATTTTTACGGCCTCTCTTCCCATGATAATTCGTTAGCGGAGGCCGTCTCCCGTCCTTCCAAATAAGAGAGTGAGAATAAAAACTATCTAGACTAACAATTTTTCTATTTTGTGAATGTGTTTTCAAAGTTTCCTCCCAGATACTCTTTATCAAAATTATATCAAATAATGATTATTGCATAAAATTATGTTAATTGGAATGGGTCATCGTCTAACAGGTATATTCTAAGATTTAAATCGGAATCCCGTTTTGAATATCCAACGAATGATAAAGAGGCTGATGGCCAAAAAGACCCCGATCATGACAAAGCTCACAGATAAAGTAACATCTCCGCTCCCATAAAAACTCCATCGAAACCCGCTAATTAAATATAAAACAGGATTAAAAAGGGATATTTTTTGCCAAATAGGAGGGAGCATATCGATGGTGTAAAAACTGCCCCCTAAAAATACAAGGGGAGTAATCACCAAAAGAGGAATCAATTGGAGTTGTTCAAAGTTGTCAGCCCAAACGCCAATGATAAATCCCAAAAGGCTAAATGTAATACAGGTTAAAATGAGGAAAAATCCCATCATGAGAGGGTTTTGAATGTGTACGGGTACAAAAAAGTAAGATGTTGCCAGGATAAGTGATCCCAGTAAAAGAGATTTGGAAGCGGCGGCACCCACATATCCACAAACAATGTCCTTGTAAGAAATGGGGGCAGACAGTACTTCATAAATGGTTCCCGTAAATCTGGGAAAATAAATCCCAAATGAGGCATTGGAAATACTGTGGGTCAACACAGATAGCATGATCAGGCCGGGTACAATAAACGACGCATAGCTTATGCCGTCAATGGTCTCAATGTGAGACCCAATGGCAGACCCAAAAACCACGAAATAGAGGGCGGTAGACATGATGGGCGAGGCAATACTTTGCCCAAGGGTACGCCACATTCTTGTCATTTCAAAAACATAAATTGTTTTAATAGCACGAAAGTTCAATTGAATCTCCTTTGAAAACCTCAGGTATTTAGTTTATATACCGAAGACCGCCCACCCCCTATTCTTGAAACCAGATTTTTTTTGATGAGCTGGTTTAAATCATTCACTGCTTGCGTACGCCCCAATCCCATAAGGACTTCGTATTCTGAGGCTTTAAGTTGGCGGTGTTTCTTGAACAAGCTTAGAGCCTTTTCTAGCCGATGGTCAAGATGGATGGTTTCAGGGGTTACATGAACGCCCAACTTTGCAAGACCTTCCTCGTAAGCAGCGTGTAAAGATGTTAGAAAGTATGAGATCCAAGAAGTCAGGTCTATATCTTTAGGAATATCATAATAGGTATGAGATTGGCGTTGCCTTAATTGATGGTAATAGTCACGTCGATGGTTTTCATGTTGTTTTTCCAAAGAGGCGTATTCAGGAAGGTAAATGTTATTTGACAATAAAATATAACTTGAAAGAAGTCTTGCAGTGCGGCCATTTCCATCCATAAACGGATGGATGGTGACAAATGCATAATGAAAAATAGCCGCAACAATGTAAGGGGAAAGGTCACATAGAAGGCTTTTCTGAACCCATCGTATGAGGCGTTTCATTAGAGGTCCTACATCAGGTGCCTCAGGAGGTAGGTATACAATCTTTCTAGATTTCGCGTCTTTTATGACATTTTGAGAGTCTCGGAAATATCCTTTGAGCTTGCCTGAAACAATACGGTTCATGAGTATATGGTGAACCTTCAAAATGAGGGCTTTGCTAAGGGTGTTATTTTGGGTGGCCTTGTCAAATAAAACAGACCGAGCCTTTGCATAATTGACAATCTCTTTTAAATCCCGCTGTGATTTAACGGGTGTCGATTTGCCACTGAGAAGTTCTGTGACTTGCTTATGGGTGAGCATGTTGCCTTCAAGTTTTGTTGAGAAGTGAACCGAATCTATATTTGCCAGGTAAGAAATTTCCTGTCGATTGCTTGTGGAGGTCTTGGTTGCTTTCAGCTGGCCCTCCATTGAGGAGATCTCAGTGAGCTGTTTTAAAATCTCATTCGAAAGATTATAGTGCGGGGCATACTCTTTATCCATGCTCCCAGTATACTATTCTTTCGCTATTCTTTCGTTTTTCTTTCACTTTTCTGTCATTTTGGGTTGTAGCATTTCCACAAAAATTTCTTCTAAAGAGCTTTGTTTGGTATAGATGTCTTTGATGGTTATGTTTTCAGATTTGAATATGTCAAGAAGGGTATTGATGTGATTGGACTCATTTTTCGATTCATACACATATTCCAAGGAGTTGCCATCTTGTTTTAAGTGAAAAGGCGCCAATGTATCCGGGATGATATTAAAGGGTTTGGTGAGTTCAAAAACGATGTGTTTTTTGCCTAAAGTGTGCATGAGTTGGGATGTTTCTTCAACATGGATGATTTTTCCAGAATTAATGATACCAATTCTATCCGCCATGTCTTCGGCTTCTTCGATGTAGTGGGTGGT
>JABSQL010000002.1 GCA_013215865.1 Candidatus Margulisiibacteriota bacterium | reverse complement strand
CGAAATGTCAGCAATGTCCGTTGATGTCAGCGTGTATTGCGTATAAAGAAGAAAGAATAGAACAGCTGCCGTTTAAATCCAAAAAACCAAAAGCGCCTCATTATGTGATTGCCGTGGGTATTATTTGGAAAGATGATCATATTCTCATTGCCAGGCGAAAACAGACCTCTATGTTGGGTGGCTTGTGGGAGTTTCCGGGCGGGAAACAACAGTCTCAAGAAACGTTAGAGGAAACAGTGGTCCGGGAAACCAAAGAAGAAACAGATATCGATATATCTGTTGAAGTTAAATATCAACCAATTCAACATGCCTATACACATTTTAAAATTACGATGTATGCATTTAAGTGTGTGTATAAAAAGGGTATCGCCAAACCCAAGGCATCAGACGAAATAAAATGGATCCCTTTTCATTCCATTCGATCTTACCCGCTACCTAAAGCCAATTTAAAAATATTAGATATCATCGGCTAAATATATTCAATGCGTACTTCGCTCAGGTAAATGACCATTTCTGATATTTTATTTTCGATGGTCTGAATATCTTCAGCTACTGCTGCAGTCTCAATAATAATTCCTATTTCAGCAATCGGATTAAACCCATACACCCGACTGGCACCCTGCATTTTATGCCAATTCATTTTAAGGGCCTCGAAATCACCGGCATTCAAGTCTCTTCTTAACTCTTCCAACTGAAGATGCTTATTTTGGATAAATTTTGTAACAAGCGGTTCTAAGTCAGATTCGATTTGAACCACATTCTTTTTGGCGTCTGTCATATCTACCTCCTATTATGATTATAACAAAGGTGTAAAGATGTTATACTCTCATCGCTATGCGCGTACGAAATCATGCCAATCCATTTAGCTATACACAACGGATGTCACATCTAGATATTCAATCTGTGGTCCCTTCTTTCGTAGATACCCTTGATGTTGAAATTGGATTTGGAAGAGGCATTTTCTTAAGGCAGTATGCAAAACAAAATCCGAAAAGACCCATTTTAGGAATAGAGTTGCGCCAATCGATGGTTGAAATTTTACAAGAACGCATTACAAATGAGGGTATCCAAAACGTGGGATTGGTCCATGGACCTGGCCAGACCTGCTTAGAAGATGTTGTGCCAGATCATTCGATTGACCGCTTATTTATTTTCCATCCAGACCCCTGGCTCAAAAAAAGCCATCATAAACGCAGATTACTAAACACCTCATTTCTTAAATTGATCCATCAAAAACTATCCCGAAAGGGTGTTTTATACGTATCCACAGACGTTTCAGAGTTATGGCAGGAGATAGAATCTTATATTCAATCTTCTCCCCTTTTTAGGCCTCAGAAAAATGATACTTTCTTTCAAACTTGCTACACATCCCACTGGGACCAGTACAGCCATGAAGATAACCGTCATACATTCTCAGGATCTTTTGCACCCCACTATCAGGAGGTATATCATGAAATTGGGCGTTAATATAGACCATATTGCGACACTTAGAGAACAAAGAAAGGAAGACGATCCCAATTTATTGGAAGCCGCGAAAACCGTGCTTTCTGCTGGTGCAGATGGCATCACCATCCACCTAAGAGAAGATCGGCGCCATATTCAAGACACGGATGTCTTTACCTTAAGAAAACATGTTCCAAGATTGAACCTTGAAATGGCGATGAATGAATCGGTATTATCCATTGCAAGACAAGTAACCCCGGATTACGCTTGTTTGGTTCCTGAAAAACGGCAGGAACTCACTACAGAGGGTGGGCTGAATACCATATCAAACATAGAACAATTGAAAACCGTTGTAAAATCCCTCCAAAATGAAAAGATCATTGTCTCTATCTTCATTGATCCGGATCTACTACAAATTGAAGCCGCTAAAGCGTCAGGCGCCCAATATATTGAAATTCACACAGGAGATTATGCCAACTGTCCAGAATCTGAAAAAGCAATTGAACTGAAAAGAATAGCACAAGCAGTGGTATTTGCGACCTCCATTGGTCTTAAAGTCAATGCGGGACATGGGCTCAATTATCACAATGTGACGGCCATTACAAAAATTCCAAACATTGAAGAGCTGAATATTGGTCACAGTATCGTCTCAAAAGCCATTCAAACTGGCCTCAGCGAAGCGGTCACAGAAATGAAGCGCTTGGTTCTAGCCGCAGCTCTTTGTTAATCCCTTTAGTTGAACCTCTCGAAGAATCAATGGTATGATGCTTATTAAGCATGGAGATCTATCGTAAGAATACTAACTGGCGTGGTAAAGAAAGTTCAGGATCATCTTCTGTAAGCAAAGATTCTGCCATACTTGAGATCAATTCTCGTTCTGTCAGAATCAGTAAAAACCAAATCGAAAATATGTGCCAAGAATTTGCCAAGGTCGCTTATAAATTGGGTGAAACGAATGACCAAGCAAACTACGCTGATGAAATGGCGGGTACAATATTTACAGCCTACAAAGAATTTGAAGAACGGCAAAGAAAAGAAAAGAAAAAGCGTAAGATTAGGCCCATCTAAGAGAAAATAGAGTTACTCACAAATCTTATCGGAGAATCTACATCCCGAATTACAGGTAAATATTGTTCTTGCACCGGAAAATAATGTGCATTCAAAATGATCTTGGTATCTTTAAGTAGTTCCTCATATTGTTTTTGAAATCGGTCTTTGCCTCTTTCATAAACGAGGTAGTTCCTAATGACTTTCTTAGTGATATCGATATCAGACCCTTCTTCTTTTTCACCAACCACTTTAACAATATGGTAATTATTATTCCCCTTGTTAAACATTTTAGGTGGGTCTGTCATTTTCATTCTAAAAATATTGCTCGCAATAGATTCTGGAAAATGGAATAAGTCTACATACCCTTCTTTTCCCTGCTGTAATTCATGAAAAATATTCGTGGAATGTAAATAAGCAAGATTAGAAAAATCTTCCCCATTCCGTAACCTATTCATCACCATATTCGCTTCTTCTTTTTTATCGAATGCCATCTCAAGAACTTTTTTCTTAATCCCTTTATCAATCCATTTTTTGTGGTTGTAATAATATCGGTTGACTTGCTGATCCCAAATCTTTACATCCTCTTGATAAATAGAAATAAGCTTTTCTTTCAGTATTGCTACATGGATATTTTTCTTCACTTTTTTAATTTGTGCCGGTGTTAACGCTGACTTCAAAGCCATCGCATCATAAATATCATTGACTTCCTCAATGTCCACAGACCGGTCCATATACGTGGCAAATTGAATTAAGACCACATATTTAACAAGATCAAATAATACCGTTTCCCGGGCAATGGCTGCAGCTTGTAACTTCTCTTCTGCTGTTAAATCCATGTTCTTTTTTCCCAACCATTCATGATGATTGACAATTAAGGATTCAAAATAACTCATATCTACGTATGAGCCATTGATGACACAGGATAAGTTTGGGTTAAGGGTTTTGGCAAAAAATGCCTTTTCATTCAGGTCCTCAAAACCCAATGCAACACTATCAGTGTTCATGCTTGCACAGATGACACAAATAAATAGTATTATTTTAAATTGATATATAAAGCCCCGTTTCATTTATAGGTTATACCCAATTTTGACCCTGTTCTAACGTATGAAGGTTTAAATTCGAGAATATTAGGGAAATAAACGAGTATGATTGAAGTGGTTTTTGGTGTATTCGTAGGATTGTTAGGGGTTATTAAACTTGCATTTGGTAGCATAATATCATTTTTAGGGTCCCTGAATATTATAAAAATAATGGGTTTTATCCTCAAACCAATTGGATTTAAAATTGCCTGGGAATGGGTACGAAAACAAAGCAAGTATGTTCAAATTATCATTGCTTTGATTACTATATCAATCTCAGGGATACTTATTTTCTACTTTATTTCTACCTAAATCCCCCTTGGAAGTCACAGGAGAACCCCCCAGAACTCAGGGGGATAAGAGGGGTTTTTCCCTTATAATTGACCTTGAATCGATTCCAAGAGACGAAGCACAATTTTAGGAATTGGACCATATCTATCTTGGAGCTCTGCTATAAGTTTGTCTATGTCTTGAGGTATAGAAACGGCCATCATTCGTTTATACAAGGCCAACCGTTCTCTTGGCTGTGAGACGTAGCTTTCTGGTATACATGACGATACACCCGGTAATAAGGCTATTGCTGCTTTTTGGGGTTTTCGGGTGCCAGAAAAATGATGGACAGACTCCTCTAATAATTTGCAATATAGTTCAAACCCCACGTGGGTCATATGGCCATGCTGACTATTTCCCAACAACGCACCTGCTCCTCTGATTTCTAGATCCTTCATCGCCAACTTATACCCACATCCGAGAGTGGTGTATTCTTTTATGGCTTGCAAGCGGGCGATGGCTTTGTCTTTTAAAGCTGTATCTTGTCTATATAACAAATATGCGGTTGCTTGCCGCTTCGTTCGCCCTACCCGTCCTCTTAACTGATGAATTTGAGATAATCCAAATCGCTCAACATTTTCGATAATAATTGTGTTTGCATTTGGGAAATCAATACCGCTTTCAATAATGGTTGTACACACCAATACCTGAAATTGGTTCTCCATGAATGACAACATGACATTCTCAAGCTCTCTTTCTTTCATTTGACCGTGGGCCATCTCAAACTGAACATGGGGCATCCAATCTCTAAGTGCGTTGATCCTCTTCGATAAATTTTGGATATGATTCAACACAAAAAAGACCTGACCACCCCGTTTTATTTCCTTCTCAATAGCATCTATGATGACAGATTCTGAAAAGGGCATTACCGTTGTCATTACAGGTTTCCGAAATTTGGGCGGGGTTTCAATTCTAGATAGGTCCCTTGCACCCGTTAATGCCATATATAATGTCCTGGGAATAGGCGTTGCAGTAATCGTTAAGACATCCACCTCACTTCGTTTCTTTTTGAGCTTTTCTTTATGCGTAACCCCAAACCTCTGTTCTTCATCAACAATCAGTAACCCCAAATCTTTAAACTGAATATCAGGATGCAATAATTGATGGGTCCCAACAATAATATCAACATCCCCTTTCTCTAATCTCTCAATAATTGCATCTCTTTCTTTCTTACTTTTAAACCGTGAAAGTACCTCTACTTGGCATTTGAATTTTCCCATTCGTTTCTCAAATAATCGATAATGCTGCTGGGCCAATATTGTAGTGGGAACCAGTATGGCCACCTGCTTTCGATTCTCTACAGCTTTAAAGGCAACCCTTATGGCCACTTCTGTCTTGCCATACCCCACATCACCGCACAACAGTCGATCCATTGGCTTTTTGGATTCCATGTCTCTTTTTATTTCTGTGATAACCTTATTTTGATCCGGCGTTTCCTTAAATTCAAAGCTATTCTCCAAATCAATCTGCCATAACGTATCTTCACCAAACTGAAAGCCCAGCTGATTTTGTCGGACCTTTTGCATCAAATAAATATCTTCTGCCAAGACATCTGTTGCTTTTTTAGCTCGGGACTTCTGCTTTTGCCAGGTACCATCCGATAACGAATTAATTCTCGGTGTAAACTCACCTCCCGAATACCGGTGTATCTTCCCCATTTGATCCAAAGGAACATATAGCTTATCTTCTCCTTTGTATTGAATGAATAAAAACTCACCCTCTCTTCCACTCAAAGATAGGCGTTTAAGGCCTTTATAAACCCCAATCCCACAATCTTCATGAACGACATGATCACCTTCATGTATATCAGAGATTAAATTTTCAGTAGATGGATCTTCCATACCCCCCAAAAACCGAAAGGAATTATGTGCTTCAGGAGAAGAAATCTGGGTTTTGTTAAGGGTAGATAATGACCGTTGGGTATGACAATCAAAAGAACACAGCCGTTCAATATCGTTTCCGAAATATTCAATCCGGACCGGATGAGTATGATTTGATGGGTATACATCAATAATTTGGCCCCGAACAGCACACTCTCCTGGCTCCAGAACCATTCCCACCCGTTTGTAACCCATATCCACTAATTCTCGAATCATGGACTGATGGGATAAATATGACTTTTCTTTTAAATGTATAGATATTCTTTCCATAGGCCTTGTAGTTTACTCGAATTGAGGTAATATAAGCAAACTAGGATGGCTAAATTTACCTTGTTTGCGAAAATACTGAATACATTACTCCCCAATATGTGCGAGATATGCCATTCATTTTGCGATCAAGAGATCTGTGATTCATGCCTAAAAACGCTCCCTATTCACCCTAAAATCAAGTCTATCCCTCCCCTAACAAACATTCATTCATTATGCAGATACGAAGACCCTATTAAGCATCTACTCTCTCGAATCAAATTTGATGGGCAAAAACATATCGCATCACATCTCTCAACATTACTTAAGCGACACATACCCTCTCAAACCTTAAAAAATATAGATGTCATTATCCCCGTTCCTCTTCACAGCGCCAGATACAAAAAAAGAGGTTTTAATCAGGTGGATCTTCTCTTCCAACCACTCGCAAAGGCAACCCATATTCCCTATCACAACCATATTCTTTCCAGAATCAAAGCGACACCACCCCTTTTCAATTTAGATAAAGAGCAACGGCCAATCATCCTCCAAGATGCCTTCTGTATTCATCACCCCAAGGTCATTTTGGGGAAAAATGTGATGATTGTGGATGATATCTATACAACGGGTAGTACATTAAATGCGTGTGGGAGATTATTAAAGAAAAAAGGTGCTAAATCTGTTCAGGGAATGACATTATGCGAGGTGAAGTAGACCTTTCTTTCCAATGTCTGTACGAAAGTATTTATTATCAAATTGAATTTTGTCGACACCGTTATACGCTGTCTGAATAGCACCATCTAGTGTGGACTCAACACCCACCACAGACAATACCCGTCCACCATTGGTTCTAGGTCTACCGAAACGCATCTTCGTGCTTGAGTGCACCACATATTGGTTGTCAGATTGAACATCTTTGAGCCCCTTTATTTTCCGGCCCGTTTTGTATTCACCCGGATATCCATCCGATGCGAGGACCACACAAGCCGCCGCACTATCCTTCCACCGGATACTCACATTACACAGAGTATAGTGACAAATGCCATGAAAAATCTCAAGAAGATCTGTATACAAAAGAGGCAGTATCACCTGTGTTTCAGGG
>JABSQL010000199.1 GCA_013215865.1 Candidatus Margulisiibacteriota bacterium | reverse complement strand
AGATTAGTCAACTTTTGATTTAACAGCATCTTTTTTTTTCAATACTATACTGATTAGAAACCTATCTTTGCAGGTAGGATTGGGCGGGCTTCTATGCTCTACTTCACCTGGAGAAGAGAATAAAAAACCTGGTTCTAGATGTCTAAGCACCGTATTTTCTTTTCCTTCTACATAAATACGAAAAAATATTCTATTTAATTCTTCAAGGCATTCCCTTAAATTACTATATTCATGAAAAACTTTTTCCCCGCTC
The DNA here is from genome assembly GCA_013215865.1 of Candidatus Margulisiibacteriota bacterium. Lineage (GTDB taxonomy): Bacteria > Margulisbacteria > Marinamargulisbacteria > DT-59 > DT-59 > DT-59. The sequence continues at coordinate 7,436 of JABSQL010000199.1, read as the reverse complement.
CTTCTCAAACATTTATTAATGTTACTGACGTCCTTCATTTTAGGATTAAATATTAATTTACCTAAAATAGAGTACTGCAAGCAAGACTGTTTAGAGTTATTATCTGGAAATGTCACTGTTAATTCCCTATAAGTATCAGAAGGCCATTCTCCATCATCCATATGAAACCTTCCTCGATAGGCAAATTCATTAATTGGACTCTCTGTATTTTTAGAGGAAATTCCCACAGGAATTATATTATTAACATCATATTTTCCTTCTTGAAATTCTATATCTGAAACCCCTTTTTTAATTAAAGACTCAAGTTCAGCAGCATTTTCAGTATTTGCAAAAACAGAAGTTCCTCTATATTTAATTCTTGGGACTATTTTAGCGTAAATTTGTTTAAAAGGAATCTTTAGATCATAGGTCTTTGCATCATATACTTGGGTTAGAGAAGCATGTAAAAAACTTTCAAATTCTTCTTCTAGTTTATATTCAGACATACACCCTTTTTTAAAGTCTTTAGCTATATTTCGCACATCTATACTACTTGCTGGTATATGTTTGTTTGCAGAACTTATATTGAAATGATTTGGATTTACTACAAATTTTATAAATTTGTCTTTATACTTTGTCTGAGTATCATCTTGTAGCTTATCCTCCTTTACAAAGGAGACTATCTTATATTGTAATATCACATAGCAATATTACAGGAATTTTTAAATTTTGCAAATAATATTTAATTATACTAAACTGCAAGAACCTCAGTGATCTCTGGAATTTCTTCTTTCAATCGGTTTTCAATCCCCATTTTTAGGATTATAGTTGATGCCGGACGGTACTGCAGGTACCCTGAAGCTCTAACATAACCACCCCAAAATACCGCCTATCGATCCATCCCACGATCCTTATCTATCTCTTTAAATTCACACATGCCCTTACTTTCAATCTCACTGTCACTTTCGTTCCTACTTATTTACCCTCATCTTTACTCACTGTTTCTTCTATAGAGCCTAAAATTTCTAAGTTTTGCTTATTAATAATCCCTTTCTTCTGAGGAGGCGTTTTACGTTTGAAGTAAGTGGCTTGGGTTAAGGAGCAGTATGAATAGTGAGCGCTAGAAATATTCCTACCATCCATCTTTTCCCTTCTTATTTCTCTTGAAAATTGGTCCTCTTTATTCTGCGTGGGAACGTTATTCAGGTGGGTCAATTTTCAATGCGACTCCTGGGTCATTTCACAATGCGATTTGATACATTGGCAATAAACCGTTCTAAACACAAAATAAATAAGTAGAAAAGATAATCCAACCCATAAAAAGCGGATTCCATTTAGATTTAGGAGAAGTGCATCCCCAAAAAGACAGCTAATTAGGGTCTGAGTAGCAATGGAACGATGAATTACTCTAAGAGATTAACAGAGTTATATTTTAATCAAATTTTGGAGAGCTAGTTATTCGAATAAGAGATGTTAACAAAAGGCAAATTAAAGCTACTCCCAGTAATACTACCTGAAATCCATAATACCCATAAAATTGCATGACAACCCCAACAATTAAAGCTCCAGCTATGCCTCCTGAACTCCCAATAAGTTGCAAAGTAGCGTTTGCCGATACCAATGCTTTTTTGGGGAACTTATTATTAACTAAAGAAGTTAATGAAATATGCATAAACCCTGCAAATATCCCTAAAGCAAAGAAAATTGCTAAAACTGATTGGACGTGATTAGCATAAAACACTAGGATGCCCATACTTACACAAATGCCAACAATCCCGATTGAAATAAGCCTGTACTTATTAAATCTATCCACTAAATATCCAATTCCAAGATCGACGATTGCACTTGCTGCAAACGCAGACAAAGCGAGGCCTGCATTTTTAGAGCTATGATTATGGTTGAGCAAAAAAACAAGACCCAATGCAAATATTGCTGTAATAATAAATTCTAGAGTGAATTTTGATATAAAAACAATGGGTGCCCTTTTAATGAAATATAAAAATTTAACATGTCGATGTAAGGGAAGCTTATAACGATTTTTTAAAAGCATTAAAGAAGGAATTAGACTCAGGAATGCTAAAAAACCTGAAATTAAAAAACTCTTATACTGTAAAGCTCCAATGAATCCTACAATTATAGGGCCTATACTCAGTCCTAAACAAATGGCAATTGTCATTAATGATAAATACCAGCCTCTTTTTTGGTTCTCCAAAAATTGATGGTAAAGCGAATGGGAAATTATTATGCTTCCAAAGAGAGCAATGCCTAAAATAAAAATAAGAGATAGCCAAATAAAGAAATTGACATAAAAAGGGAGCAATATAATTGTTATTGCATAACAAGCAGTCATAATCAAAAGCGTATAAATTATACTATATTTTTTTACTAATCTTGGTATAAAAAGAGAAATTAATATGCTTGCAATTAATTCTACCGTAACGGAAAATCCGATTAATGCTTCACTGATACCATGTTGAAGTAAAAGTGTTGGGAATAGCACAATATTCATTCCAACTGTACAAAATATCAAAGTATTACAGCTAAGCAAAAGCAATATTTCTCTTAAATAAGATTGTTTTGTAGCTAGCATTAGATATATAGTTAGTTTTGATTTATAAGATGGGAGCTATCAATCAATTCTTTCTCAATATCTTCAAATTCTCTAACCCTTATAGCGCCTTGTTTTTCAAATTTACGTGGCCATGTTAAATTTGGATTTTCAAAGTTATTATTAAGTATGAAAAGTTTTCTACCCTGTTTAAGAGCTGCTTTTGCTTGGATTAAAGTGCCAGAAGTCTCGCCTGCTTCAACGATAATAGTTGCTTCTGAAATTGCAGACATTGTTTTATTTCTTTCTGGAAAATAGAATCTATTCACTCTCCAGTCATTGTTATCATATCTTAGGACAGGAACTTGGCTAATAAGTAAATGATTTTTTGCGATAGACGCTTGAAGCTCTTTATTTTCTTTTGGGTATGAATGGGATAATGGAGTACCTATTACACCAATGGCCATACCATTATTTTCTAAAGTTGTTTTATGAGCTATGGTGTCTATTCCAGTTGCTAAGCCGGAAACTATTGTGTAGTCTAGTTCTACAAGTTTTTTTACCAGTTTTCTTGTTCTTTCTTTTCCCTCTTCTGTGGGTTTTCGAGTTCCTACTACGGCAACAGATTTTGAGTACACTAGATTCCAATTACCCATGAAGTAAAAAAGAACAAGAGGATATTCAGCATCCTTAAGCTTTTCAGGATAATCAGCAGTTCCATCGATTCTTATGTTGAAATTCTCAATCCCAGAATTCTTTAAGGTTTCAATTGTTTTAAGATAGCATTTGTTGGCAGTTTCATCGGGGATTAATTTAGACACAAATTTAACATTTTCATGCTCCATTTTGTCTCTGAGTTGTTTAAATGATGAGATCCCATTTGACCACAATGCCTCAAAAGCTCCGATTTCGATATGTGGAGAAATTGATGCTCCAGCCCCTAGTATTAAAGTATCATTTTTCATATATACACCACATATCTAGTGTATCATTTAAGAAGATTATCGTGAATCAAGCTCCGGTATATAGTTTTCAGGGTCACCCAATAGCACGAATTAGCTTGGCTGCGTTGGGAAAAACGGACCATTTGAAAACAGTTTGATATTGAGTATAGGTTTGATAGAATAAAGTCTATCATGACAAAAGATCTACTGCCAAAAGAATCTGATTTTTTCTTTTATACTACCTCTCAAGGTGACGTTAAAATAGAGGTTCTGTTTCAGGATGAGACTCTTTGGATGACTCTTAATAAAATTACAGATTTATTTGAATCATCAAAACAAAATGTTAGTTATCACTTAAAGAATATTTACAAAGAAAAAGAGCTTAGCCAAAACGCAACTGTCAAAGAAATTTTGACAGTTCAAACAGAAGGCTCTCGTCAAGTGCAAAGGGAAATTGACTACTATAATTTGGATACAATTATTGCAGTGGGGTATCGCATTAGTTCATACCGTGCTACTCAGTTTCGTATATGGGCAACTAATATTGTTAGGGAATTTACGATTAAAGGATTTGCTATGGATGATGATCGTTTGAAACAAATAAAACATTTTGGCAAAGACTATTTCGATGAACTTCTTGAAAGAATTCGAGAGATTCGTGCTAGCGAACGTAGGTTTTATCAAAAAATCACAGATATTTATGCTCTTTCCCTTGATTATGATAAACAGGCCCCTACTACTAAAGAGTTTTTTGCAATAGTTCAAAATAAACTTCATTGGGCAATAACGGGTCAAACAGCCGCAGAGACTATTTACCATTCAGCTGATGCAACAAAAATCTATATGGGGTTAACCCATTGGAAGCAAGCACCCAAAGGAAAAATACTTAAATCTGATGTTAGTATTGCTAAAAACTATTTAAGTGAGCAACATATTAGCGAGTTGAATCGTGTTGTATCTGCTTATTTAGATTTAGCTGAAAACCGTGCGCAACGGCAAATTTCTACAAATATGAAAGAATGGAACTCGTTTTTACATCAGTTTTTAGAATTATCCAATTACCCTATTCTCCAAGATAAGGGTAAAGTAAGCGCTTTAGAAGCAAAAATAAGGGCTGAGCAAGAATATGACGTATTTAGGATTGAGCAAGATCGTCAATTTGAGGGAGACTTTGACCAAGAAATTAAAAAGTATCTGAATAAAAAGTAGGTCTTATAGCCTTGATAGTAACCTTATTAGACCAACCCTGAAAGATATGCTGGGATTTTCAAAGTACACCTTCGCGCTATTCATGGGCTGTCGTAAAGCGGTGACAGAGGTTTTATTGAACAGGTAGCTCATGTATTAATCGGGCTCTATAAGATAAGATCTCATCAACTCTATAATAACGGACTTTCTTTCTTCTCCCCTTGGAGGATCTTTAATCAAGTTCTCGTATCGATTCCCACATTTATCACCTAGGAGGATCCTTTGAATCTCAAAATATCGGGGAAGACCACCAAATTTTCCGGTATGATATTTTTCCACAGAATAATATACATCTGTCTTAAATCTCATCCTAACTTTAACTTCATAGACTTTACCGGATGTAATTTCTTCACCACATATTTCACAATGAAGTACACCACTTTCTTTATCTTCAGCATGAAGCGGTAAAAAAGAGATCACAATTATTGATAAAATTAACACCCATCTCATAGCTTGCAATTTTACCACAACGTTCTATATGATAGAATCAATATATAACATAGCTGACCAAAAACGGGGAGAAATCCACCGAAAATGGAGGCGGGTAATCAGGAGAAATTCTGATTACCCGCCTTTTTTGCTTTTTATAAGGAGAAAACATGAGCTTAGAAACACTATTTACAGGGGGTAAGAAGGTGCAATTCATACCCAAGGAAAAGAATACTCTCCTTGAAGTTGATGCAACACAGGTTATTACACATGAACGTACCGCTGATATTTCGAAATCCCCTATTGAAGATGGAAGCGAGATAACGGACCATATTACGCTTTCTAACAAGAAAGTGAGCCTACAATGCGTTGTTAGTAAAAACCCGTTCAATTTTATTCGATCTTCAATTTCCAGTGTTTTATCGGGAACAGTTAGTCACCCAATAGGATCAGGAATAGCCGCATCAATTGGGGGCATTCTTTTAAGGGATAATGAACGACTTGAAAATGCATATCTTTTTATTAACCGACTATGGGAAAACCGTATCCCTTTCACTGTCGTTGCTGGCCTTGAAACATATTCTGAAGTTGTTATGACAAACTTAACAATTACCCAAACGGCTCAAACTAAAGAATCTATTAAATTCACTACTACACTTGAACAAATTAAAATGGCAAACACTGACTCGTCTAACATACCTACGGGAGTCTTCGATGAAGAAACTTCAAAAAGGGCCTCCAAAATTGTTAATCAAGGTCATCAAATCCCAAATGAAATTGATAAAGAGGTATCAAAAAAGGCATCTTCCTTTCTATTTAAAGCTTTACAGCTCACAGGAGTTTCAAATTAATGGCTATTCTTGAGATTCCTATCCGAAATGATCTAAATGCTTTCAAGGAGTTCATAACGATTGAAGGGGTTGTCTATGTTTTCCGATTCTATTTCAATCCCCGAGCAAATCTGTGGTTCGTAGATGTTTTGGACGAAGAAGAAAATTCTAGACTTTTAGGGATACCTATTCAAACCAATGTTCCTCTAACCTTAAATTTCAAGCATTTAGATATACCCAAGGGATTCCTATTTGCAATTGATATTCAAGGGAAGGGTAAAGATGCCAATTATGATGACTTTGGGAAACGAATACTATTTCTGTATGAGGAAACTAAAAATGTCTGAACTATTCTTACGGGAAGCACATTTATTGATTCATCCAAAAAAGGGTGACTCAAAACTATTGAAGGACTTCCGAATCTCATTCCAAATAGAGAAGACGTCTGAAAGTACACCCAATCCAGCTAAAATCACCGTGTTCAATCTAAGCAGAGAAAACCAAGCTTTATTTGAACAAAGAGATCTCTCTATTATTCTTCGTGTTGGCTTTGCTGGCTTAAGCTCGCCCATTATCAAAACCTTATTCATTGGTGATGTCATTACATCCAAAACGATCAAAAGGGGAACGGAGTTCATGACAGAAATTGAGGCGGGTGACGCAGAGAAAAAGATTGTCAAATCATATATCAACAAAAGCTTTTCAGGATCGAGATTTAAAGCTACAGGAAGTATAACCACAAGAGATATGGTCAAAGAGCTCATTAAAGCTATGGGACTCATCCCAAATACATCTAAAGAAAAGGAAATCAATAAAAAGCTAGAAATTGTAAGTCAATCTAAACCTGAGCATGGTGTTACCTTTTCTGGCCCCGTAAAATTCTTTTTAGATACTTTACTCGAAAAAGAAGGTCTGGAGTGGAGCATTCAGAATGGAGAAATTCAAATTATAGATCCAAAAGAACCAAGGGATAGAAATACAGCAATTATCATATCCAAAGAAACTGGCCTTCTAGATGTATCTGAAATAGATGACAGAAGAATCAGCTTCAAATCACTCTTGAATCCAGAAATCAATCCAACCTCAACAGTTGAAATAAAAAGTGAAATAATGAACATTGACGGTTTTTATCGGGTTAGGCATGTTGAATATTCAGGTGATACTCATAAAGGTGAATGGATACTGAAGGGAGAGGCTGTTTGAGTGGGTAAAGATACGCCTTCATTTACGGCTGTCATCAATGCCATCCTAGAACGAAGACTTCTTGATATCCACACTTCCATCCCTGGTATTATTCAAAGATACGATCCTGGTAATAAGAAGGCGGATATACGACCCGCTATTAAACGTAAGTTTATTGATGACAGTTCACTACAGGAACTGAATGTTATAACAGATGTACCCGTAGCCTTCCCTCAAACCAACACCTTCTTATTCAGTTACCCTCTCCAAAAAGGT
>JABSQL010000198.1 GCA_013215865.1 Candidatus Margulisiibacteriota bacterium | reverse complement strand
TCCAAAATAATTCCAACACCATCAACAATATTCGGTTATGGAATCAGGGCCCGTTAAAAGATACTTTCTCACAGCTTCAAGAAATTCGGTTATACTATGAATTTTCCAATATCGATGTCGACCGTTACACCATCAATGGTAATCTTGAGCAAGTGATGTTATCACCAAGAGAAATGGACATTTCAAAGTTCACGTCTCTTGCCCAAACATGGATCAATCAGCATTTGGTCTATACGCATGGATATGGTGTTGTTATGTCACCTGTGAGTCGCGTTACCTCTGAAGGGCTGCCTCATTTTTATATTAAAGATTTTCCTCCCAATAGTTCCATAGATCTTAAAATCACTCAACCTGAAGTTTATTATGGAGAGAAGATCAAAGACTATCTTATTGTAAATACTGACGAGTCTGAATTTGACTATCCTAAGGGAGAAGATAACATGTATACCCACTATGCAGGTGCCGGTGGTATTCAATTAGATTCATTATTTAAAAAATTCGTCTATGCCCTTAAATTTTCAGAGCTAAAAATACTTATTAGCCCTCAAATCAAGAAAAAGAGCCGCATTTTATATGATCATGATATACGAAATATTGTGAGCACCATTGCACCTTTCTTGGTATTTGATCAAGACCCCTATTTGGTCATTAGTCCGGAAGGCAGAATGGTTTGGATGTTAGATGCATATACATTATCCGGAAATTTCCCATATTCACAACCTTATAGGCGGGGTGTTAACTATATACGCAATTCTGTAAAAGCCACCATAGATGCCTATAGTGGGGAGACCCAGTTTTATATCGTTGACCCCAAAGACCCTCTCATTCAAACGTACAGCAAAATATATGGTCATTTATTTAAGCCATTTGACCAAATGCCTGCTGGATTACAAGCGCATATTCGTTACCCCAAGGATTTATTTCATGTACAAGCAAATTTGTATAGTACGTATCACATGACCAATCCGCAGGTGTTTTATAATAAAGAAGATTTATGGAATATTCCTTCTGAGATATACGGAGAATCAGAACAGCGGATGAATGCCTATTATATGGTCACCAAACTTCCAGATGATGAAGCAGATTCCTTTATTTTGATGCTTCCTTTTACGCCAACAAATAAAAACAATATGATTGGCTGGATGGGTGCAAAATGTGATTTAAATGAATATGGTAAGCTCACTGTTTTTAAGTTTCCAAAAGACAGAACCATATACGGGCCCATGCAAATTGAATCGCGTATCGATCAAGATACGGATATTTCCCAGAAGCTGACACTTTGGGGACAAATGGGTTCTCGTGTTATTCGGGGTAACTTGATGGTTGTTCCGATAGAACAGTCTTTAATTTATGTTGAGCCTATATATTTACAAGCCACATCTAGTAAACTTCCGGAGCTCAAACGGGTCATATTTGCGTATAATAACCAAATTGAGATGAAAGAAAATTTGTATACTGCGATCAGTAGTGTATTTGATGGGGCTCAATTCGAATCGTCAGAAGACGATACAAACAAGCTTTCAAGTTCATCGAAACCCACTGGTTCTTTGAAGGCAATTGTCCATACCCTTAGACAACACTTTAATGCATTTAAACAAGCGGCCAAGTCTAACGATTGGGCATTGTTTGGAAAAAAATTAGGTCAGGTCGATGATTCTATTAAAAAACTTATTCGTGTGACTGAAAGTAATTAGAAATGCCTACGTATACCTATAAATGTCGTTCGTGTCTTCATCGATTTGATATTGTTCAATCTATGATAGAAAAAGAACTCGATACTTGTCCGGAGTGTTCTGGCAGTATTCATCGTGTCATGGGAAAAAATGTTGGTATTCAATTCAAAGGTTCGGGTTTTTATGTAACCGATATCCAAAAGAAATCCAAGAAAGCCGCTTCTTCAGACACTTCAAAAGAGAGCGACAAAGAAACATCTTCAGATAAAAATTCTGAAACCAAAAGTGATTCTGGCACTCAATCTGAAACTTCATCAAAAGAAAAATCAAAAACCACTCAGAAAAAGAAAACAGAAAAAAAGTCTAAATCTTCTGAATGAGTCCTTAATTAGTACTCAAATTGACTTTCAGAACCATCTCTCCGAATACCAAGATGCAACAAAAAGATGTTCCTTCTTTACCAGACGGACTATTTTCTTTCTTTACGATTGGATTTTCAAAATTATCCATTCTAGCCCCCCCCTTAGCTGTTATGCTTATATACCTATTCTTCCCATTTTGAGGCTGTTTTAAACATTTAATACCTACTGAAATTCAATATCTAAGGCTAATTTAATAGATCGCTGGAATGTGTATGGTAAATGTTGTCCCCAGATTAGGCTTCGATTCCACACTTAACGTGCCCTTGTGTTTTGTTACGATCGCCCGATAGGCCAATGAAAGGCCTTGACCCGTACCTTTACCTACTGGCTTAGTCGTAAAGAATGGGTCAAATATTTTTTCTTTTATACTCTGGGGAATTCCAATTCCATTATCCGAAATATCTATACTGACCATACCGTCCTTTAAATCAGTTTTAATTTGGATGATACCCTTTGTGATTATTTTTTTATTAATGGCATCTTCAACTGCATGGGAGGCATTAATAATAATATTTAAAACTACTTGCTTAATATCTCCAATAAAACAGTAAATTTCTGGTATGTTTGAATTAAAATGCACCTTAATATCTGAATGATATTTCCATTCGTTTTTTGAAATATTGATGGTACTTTCTATGGCTTTATTTATATCAGAAAGTTCCTTTGTTTCTTTCATTTCTAAATGAGAGAAGTCTTTCATTGAATGAACAATTTTTCTTACTCTTTGAATTCCTTCCAATGCACCATTAATAGCAAGAGGAAGTTCTTTAATTAAATAATTATATTGAATCTCTTTTTTAATTTTTTTTATCCATTCATTATCAAGATTTTGCTTTTTATATTGTTTTAAAAGTTTTAATAAAGATGAATATGACTCTGAAAAGAAAGATAAATTATCCCCAACATATTGGATAGGCGTATTTATTTCATGCGCCACCCCTGCTGACAAAGTACCGATAGATTCAAGTTTCGCAGCTTGATGCAACTTTACTTCCAAGGCTTTCAATTTTTCAATATTTTTTGCGGTTATTACATATGCACCAAGCGAAGCATCTTGAATATTTCCTATCTTTGAAAGCGTAATCAAAACAGGGATTTTTTTTCCGGATTTTGACAAAATACAGTGCTCTTCTGGAGAACTACTTAATGAATGAAAAGGTACAGATAATATTGTTGAAACAGATTTTCCAATAAGCTCTTGTTCATCGTAACCAGATAGTGTAGTTCCCGCAGCATTAATTTGACTAATCTGTTCTGTACTATTCACTGATATAACAGCATCTTGTAAGGATTGAATTAAATTTTCATAATAATTTTTCATAGTTTCAATTTTAGAGTTGATTTCCTTTAAATTTTGGGTCTTTTCTTTTACAAGTTCCTGCATTTCAAATGTCAACTTTTCGAGCTGAGCGGATGCAATATTAAATGCGTCCCCTAGCTGCCCAATTTCATCTTCTCTATGAAAGTCTAGATTGGTTGAGAAATCCTTTTTCCCAATTTTCGTCATGCCTAAAACAAGGGACTTTATTGGCTTAACAATTCGTTTAGAGAAAAATGTTGCCATTATACTTCCTAGAATAACGCTAACCAAAGCACCCCAAAATATAGTAAATGCTTGTTTTAAGGAAAGCCGTGAAAAATGAGAGATGTTTCGGTCCGTTTGTAAGATCCCTATAATTTTCTTGTTATTATCATATATTGGCGAAGCAGCAGAAATCCACTGTCCCTCTTCATCTTTGTATATTTTTGAAATGGAAGAAGTCCCGTTAAAAGCGGTCATTTGATGCGGTTTAATTTTATATTGTGACCCAAGATAAAAATGACCATTTTCGTCTGGATCCGTCATCACTACAAATTCTAAATATCCTGTCTCGCCATAATCTAAAGATTTTCGCATTGTATAGATTGGACTACCATATTGACTATCAAGCTGATTTGATTTTTTTACCTCTGTTAGGAGAGATTTTACGTGATAAAATTCGGTAGGCGTGAGGATTTCGTTATGTATCCCAAATATGCGTTCGTGCATCGCGCCATCTATGAAAGGTGCGGTTGTATTAACAATACTTAATAATTCTTTTTGAATTGATGACAATAATATACTCCTATTTATTTGATATACCCAAATAGAACAAATAGTTGCCACACTAATCATCAAGAAAACAAAAAACAAAACCAATCTTTGAGTGAAGGATAGAATGATTTTACGTCGAAGTAGTATCATATTTTTTATTAAAGCATACTGAAATTAGTTTTGGGAAATAATACACTAAAAATGTCATCAAAAAAAAGGCTATCCCGGCTATATTTACCCATAAAGGATGCAAATACTGGCCCGGTATAGATAATAAAAAATTATCTGTTTGTATATAAGTTAAGGGTAACATGAGCAGTATCAGACCCTCTCCTAAATTTTTACAATAGGGAAGAAAAGGAATGACCCACAAAAAATACCATGGATTTGCTACTGGCGATAAAAAAAGCAAAACAAATAACAATATATGGCCATTTTTAAATACATTTTCTTTATTCTTAAGATGCCTGTAAAGTAATTGTCCAAAAAAGGCTAAAAATAAAATAGCACCCACACATCTGCTGATATAGCCAGGAAAGATAAGAGATAAAACCAAATAGCCGGTAGAGTGATACTCCCAATGCCTTAAAAAAGTAATCAGCGTATGCCATTCACTATATTGTACAGAATAAAGCAAGGGAAAATAAATAACAGCCAGCGTCACAAAAAATAGAAGCCAATTTTTCCAACTTAATCTTAAAATAAAAGGAACAAATATAAAGGCTATCGGTTTTGCACCACAGGCACAGGATAGTAATATTGTGCTTAATTTAATATTGCCTCCGTTTCGAACGATGATAGCAACCGACAGGAAGAATATCCCCACTATTTCTGCATGACCATTAAATGCCACTTCAAAAACTAATATTGGCAGCCAAAGATAAATAAACTGTATCTTTCTGGAGCAGCGTAAAAAATATACGGAAAAAATAAGAAGATCAAAAATAATCAAGCAGAATTTCAGAAAAAAAATACTCCCTGGCCTTAAAATATGCATAGCAAGAAAGAAATACTCAAGTATTGGTGAATAAATAGTCTTAAAAAAAGGATAATTGACTTGATCTAATATCTGATGGATATACGCAGGCAGCGACAACTGACCAAAAAAATCACTCGGCGCATACAGGTATGGATTACCAAATGAAAAATATTGATACCCATCCCATAAGTATCGATATACATCATCTTCAAAAATAGGGTAAGATGCTAATCCAATCAGTCTAAATAAGATCCCCCAAAATAAAATAATTTTTAACGGTGTATTGTGATTAAGTAAACGTAAGCATAAAATAAAACCTGCCCAAATCACAGCGAATATTCCGATAAAAGTAAGTGGGTTTTGGCATAGAAGTACTTTCCTAGAAAACAATAACAATCCGATATAACCCACACACGAAAAAAAACCTAAAATATGCAAATATAACTTTGACCTGTTCATACATTATGATATCATGATCAATATAATTTTCGATGGGACGGTGACATGAGATTTAGAAAATATTATGTGCTAATACTTATCTTTTCTTTATCAACTACCTGTTGGGGATCTGGGAGATATCAATTCAAGAACTTTGGCAAAAACTTTTTCAAAATAGACCCTATAGAATTCAGAAGCGGCCAAAAGGTGTTCATTAATGGCGGCTCTTCTGCCCCTGAATTATCACAAAAAGATATCACCTCACAACAAAAATTGTTGCAAAGAATCAATCAAAAACTCACTCAAATTACTCACAATGATTACGAACTATACAAACTTTCTGGAGAATTAACCCAAGATGAGTTTAATGCGCTATCTTATTTTCTTTTAATTCGGTATAAAATAAACATACCCCCGGAGAATTTATGAAATCTTTCTTCTTTTGTTTTTGCCTGTTTTTTTTATGTGGCAGCACACTGATGGCATATATGCCTCCTACTGGAAAAACAGAAGTCGTTACATCATATATTTGGGAAACATTTAATAAACATTGGAATAAAAGTTCACTTGTTTCAAATCCTCCTTATGTTCGAATCACTCAGGGAACCTTTATCGTTCAAATAAACCACAGCATCAAAGATAACTTTGCCATTGATGGAGAATTTGGATACACTTCATCTGAAGCAGCTTCAGGGTCGGTTTCTGATGGCTTGTCTGACTTTCGGCTTGGCCTTTCATACAAGATTCATGACCAACTGGATTCCCTAAACAACTCATACCTTCCCTCATATGGCATCAGAGCTGGTTTAATTGCTCACGGAGATTATGAAATTAACCAACCCTTCTCTGCTGGAGATGGAGGAAGTGGTGTGGAAGCAAGCCTGTTTTTCGATTCTTTTCTATCAGGGGGATGGTCTTATGGAGGAGATTTAGGGTATCGATATTTCTCGACGATACCAGATGAACTGTTTTATGGGATTAGCGTATCGAAATCATTGTTCACAAAATGGCGGGTTTCTTTAGGAGTGAATGGTTTCTCTAATCTTTCTGGATTCGATTTAGGTCAACAGGGGACCCAATTTAATCAATTAATGGAGTCTCGAATAGATCTTGATTTGGGAATGACATACCAAGTCAGTCCATCATGCTTTATACGACTTGGAATTGCCACAGCTTTATCAGGAAAAAATACAGGACAAAAACAAATTCTTGCATTAAGTGGAATGTATCATTTTTAGTGTCCCCTCCTGTTGCGGTCATCATCCCTGCTCTTAATGAAGCATTAGCCATAGGTGAGGTCTTAAAATCTATCCCTAAGGATCATGTAAGGCAAATCATCGTTGTCGATAATGGATCTGAAGACAATACATCTGCAATAGCCAGAACTTTTCACGTTGACGTTATCCGTGAGCACAGAAAAGGATACGGCAATGCTGTACAAGCGGGTGTTCGGGTTATAAAACCAGATATAGAAATAGTGGTTGTTCTGGATGCAGATTTTTCAGATGATCCCACTCAATTACCCCTATTAACTGGACCTATTTTTTCTGGTGAATATGACCTTGTGATGAGCTATCGCTGCCCGAATCTTATGAAAATAAATGCCATGCCTTTTATTCAAAAATGTGGTAATTTGTTTGTTTGTAAATTGGTATCTCTACTATATCGTGTTGACTTTAAGGATATGGGTCCTTTCAGAGCGATCAGAATGAGGTCTCTTGAAACGTTAAACCTATCAGATCCATCTTACGGGTGGAACATTGAAATGCAGCTTAAAGCGATTCATCACGAGCTACGCATCCTTGAAATTCCGACTTCTTACCGACCACGCATCGGAAAATCTAAAATTTCTGGCACAATCATTGGAACCATTAAGGCAGGTTTTATTATTATATTAACTTGTTTAAAAAATCTTAGATGGTGATAATATTTTTATATGTTAACGCAAAATAATTGATTTAACGCATGATAATCGTTATGATAGTGTTTGGCCTTCTGGCCCTGTTCTTTGGGGGTGAATTTGGATTCGACGGGAAAGACCTTAGGGTTAAAACGCGAGCCGAGGAGCTGCCAGGCCTCGTCAAAAGGCAGACCTAAACACAAATGACAAAACATTTGTACACAGCGGAAACGCTGAATTACTCGTAGCTTAATTAAGCTATGAGCGTCTCCCACCTCATGTCGGTGGAGGTGACGTGACGATCATTTACCGACTGGTCTTGTGGTTTTGATTGGGGGCTATGAGATGAGACTATACCCGGTCTCGCTTCTTATCTCGCCTGTTCTTGGGCGTATGAGAAGTTAAAACCTAAACAAGAACTACGCTCGTAGTGGGTTAATTCAAAGCTTTTTCGGACACCGGTTCGACTCCGGTCACCTCCACCAGATGTGATTTGGTTTTCACATTTTCATTGAAATAGGCGAAAGGAAGCGCCTTTTTAGCGGTTCCAAACCCTGTTTCTTTGCCATAGGTCAAAGGCTCAAGAAAAACCAGCTTTTGCACCTTCTGTTTTTGCTCTAAATTACCATTGGCCCACATATTGTGAGGTTGGCTTATAAAATTAGTGACTTTTTCCAAAGCGGTTTCAAAATTGTAGTCATGGTTTTTCTTTTGAGCCAGCTCTTTGAGCAACTTTTGTTTATCGTGTTCTTTTTCTTCAATGCTAGATTCAATCGCTTTGGCCACAGATTCGCTGTCAGTTTTTGTTAACTTCTCGACCAGCTTTTTAATTTGATTTTGAATATTGTTTACTTCATTTTCTTTAACACTAAGGCTGGTTCGATGTGCTTCAAATTTTTGATTATACACATCAAGCGCGATAACACCCAACAAATCCAAAATCTGTTTTTGAGGCGTTACTTGCTGAAGTAGTTTTGAGAAAGCAGTTTCTAATCGTTTTCGCTGAACGCTTTTGTTACCAAACTTACAGGCCTTGGTTTTGCATCGGTAATACGGGTGCTTTTCTCCATTTCGGCTTCTCGACCAACTGGCCGTCATGGCACAATCACATCCAGTGCATAAAATAAAACCTCTCAGTGGGAAGTCTTCATTTAAGTCCTTACGAAATGCTTTGACTTTCCCCTTTAATTTATCTTGAATTTTATCGTAGGTTTCTTGAGAAATAATCGGCTCGTGTTTTCCAGATCGTACGGGAATCCCCCATTTTTCATAGATGATAACTCCGCTATACAGTGGTTGTACAAGAAACCGTTTAACCGTTTCCAAATGAACTGCTTTTGAACGAGAACGTGCCCGAAAACCTTTTGAATCTAAGAAACCTTTAACATCTGTCTGGCTGATAAATCGATTATTTGAAAAGCCTTCTAAGGCTTCTTTCAAAATGCTTGCAGCGGGCTCATCCTTGACCAGTATTTTTCCATGAATGGGGTGTTTTTTGTAAACATATCCGGGCGGGCTGTCAAACACCCAATAGCCCAATTCCAACCGTGACTTCATACGATGCTTAACCTGTCGTTTATTTTTGTTTCTCTCAAGTTCAGCACCCGCAGCCATGATCGTTTCAATAAAGTGGCCTTCAGGGCTGTTTTCAAATTTCATCGTAGTGCTATGAAGTTCCCCACCAGCAGTTTCTATAGCTCGTTTAAGTGCAAAATGAGCAGAAACATCTCTTGCCCATCTGTTAATATCATCAACCAGCACTATGATATTTTCTTCTGACCTATCCAGAAAATCGAGGAGTTTCTGGATGCCCGGACGATCAACAAGTCCACCTGATATACCTTCATCATGAAATACGGCTACAACATTCCATTTATTGAATATGGCATAATCACAGCATCGCTTTTCTTGCCTTTTTAATCCGTTACCTCCACGGACTTGCTTTTCAGAAGATACCCGACAATAAATGACCGCTTTTTTACGCATTATTGCCAAACAAACCCATTTGCTCAGGGGAACGCAATTCCTTTAGTTCTTTTAAGGCCCGATATAAGCGATTCTCAGTGGTGGTTTCATAGCGCTGATATAAGTTAAGTAAGGTTTCAAATTGGTTATTTGATAAGCTCATTTTGTCTTCATCATCGAACATCGAATCTGAAAAGTCGAGTACTTTTTCTTTTAGGCTGAATCGAATGTGCTCTCCTTCTGCCTTCGATAGTCTAAACAACTTTAAATAATGGATTGCGATTCTTTCGACCAGCAGTTCTTCTAATGTGTTTTGAGGTTTAAACTCATCAAATAGGTGATCAACATAGTTTTGGTGAAACTCATTTTCGTAGTTTGCCAGGATATTGGCGAGAATACCATGTTTACGAGCATTAAATCGGATTTTTTGTTTACCTTCAACCGTTTTAATCCCACCCTGACGAGCATTTCTTCGATTTGCGGTTAACTGCTTATGCGTTACATTACCCATTTAAGAGTCCTCATCAAAAATGGCATCTACAATATTTTCAACTATCCCCGTTAGTGTATCCCGAATTTCGATGATGTCTTGATCGGTTAAATCTAACTCGTTTAAAATTTCTTTGCACTTGCTGAGTTCCACGGCCATTTCCTTTTATGGCCTGCGCTAAGGTCGCTTGGAAACTCCTTTGGCTCAGCAGTTTAATTTTGACTTACACTACTATTTTTATACGAAATGTCCGTTTAATTCAAGAGGAATGTCGAAAAAATGTCCGATAAATGTCCGTTAAGGTTGTCTGTAAAAACGAGGTTTTCTTTCGCCTACAGCCATTAAAAGTTTCCTAAACCGTATAAGCTTGATTTGGATGATTTGGCATATCAGGCTGGGTATATTTAATTTTCTTACTTTCCAGTAAAGGTTTTAGATACGTTCTTAAGATATATTTTGGCTGTCTAGCTAATATAATAGCAAGCTCTTTGAGCCTAAATTCTCTATAATGGCACAAATTTACTATAACCTTCTTTATTTTTTCTGGATCGTTACATTTTGAGCCAAGTTCTCTAATTTGATCCTTTAATTCTTGAGGAAGTTGATTGATCAAATAATCTACTGGTGCACTATCCCCTGTAGGAACTGGTGCACTATGAGAAGGAACTGGTGCACTATGAGAAGTAACTGGTGCACTATGAGAAGTAACTGGTGCACTATGAGAAGTAACTGGTGCACTATCTTGATTTAGACCTTTTAAGTCCATATTCCTAGTTAACTCATTTCCAGGAACATAATACGTTGATCTCCCTTTCCCTTTTTTAATAAGAAGTTCACACTTTTTTAGCAACCGAAGTTCAGAGCTTGCCTTCAATGTATCTAATCGATTAATTTGTCTATAGACAGAATTATCTATAGCACCTACTTCCCGAACAAAAATCAGTGATATTTTTTGGCTTTCGTTTAATTTATATTTTTCGAAAGAAGCAAGCCACTTTATGTCTTCCTCTCCCAAGAAGTGGTGCAACAGTAATCTAGCGGTAAATAAATTTTGACCATGATCGGATTCAAATGTTGGAGGTCCTAATCCAGATTGTTCCATTAATTTTCTCATAACCCTAATTCCACTACCTTTTGTTTCGGCAACATTGGTTTCGTGAAAAACAGCCGCAATTAAAGGATTTCGTGTCTTCGAACCAGGCGTCCCTAAATGCTCTTCAGGTTTTAATGAAAAACCCGGATTCTTAATTTCAATACGATTGCTGTAACGTAATATTTGAATAGGCTGATTTTCTTTGTAAGACCTATGCATTATTGCATTAACGATAGCCTCACGAAGAACCCTTCCTGGCAATCCTTTTCTGTCAGCTTGTATTTCACCTTCAGGAAGATAAAAACCTTTTGGCAAGTCATCGACTACAGAATCAAGCAATCTTTGTACCAAACTGAGTAATGGACCTCTCATATCTATAGTTGTAAACCTTTTATCAGGATTTGAAACCCATTCATTGCCAGGTATCCTTATATAATCAACACGCATCATTGGAAATAATCGTCGTTGTGCCATTTTACTTCCAAACAAAAGAACGCCTGCTACTGTTAACTTTATCTCCCCTTCAACATTCTCAACACACCCAAGTGAGTGCAACAAATCCTCATCCGTATATGTTAACTCTTCAGCAGAAGAATTCACTCTTTCTCGAATTCTTCTGTAATTTTCTACAGCCTCTAAATCTATATCCCTCATGGTGCTCTGATAAACTACACTTTTATCGAAAGTGTCATTATGTTCGTAAAAAACAAACATATCGTCATCTGTACATTGATGATCAGTAGGACCTATTCTCCTAAAAGCTCCCTTTGGGAGTCCTACACTCTTAAAGTAAAGCGGTTTTTGCGATTTTGATAACTCAGAAACTGAAACGTTGAGAACCGTATTTCCACCAATTACTTCAGTTTTTATTCTTGGTCTTATGGCGACATTAAATTCTGTAGCACATCTTGAAGCAAGGTCTGACTGAATCTGATCAGGGTTACTAATACCATTACTTTCATAATCACCATTTTCTTTACTTCTAACTACACCAAGCAGAATGGACCCTCCACCTAAACCTGGTTCATTTGAAAAGGAGCAAATAGTCTCTAAAATAGATTTATCAACTTTTGTACATCTCTTGGCCTCAACATCGGTACATTCGTCTACGCTATTCAAATGCTTAATCAATTCATTGGCTGATCTCATAATTGCCCATTATTAAACCATCTCCTACTCAACAATTAAACCATTATTAAAAATGCCCCAGGCATTTTTTCACACAATGCCAAATTCTAACTAAGTATATTGGATACCAAGGCTTTCTCTTTTAACGTGAAATACCTTTTGTGTCCTAATTCTAAATTTCGACAACCATCAAAATCCTATACACTCTTACTGGTGTAAATTCCCTGTAGTGGTAGTCAAACTTAAAACAAACTCAAATAAATTTGAAAATCACAAAACAACCAGAATAAATTGCATAAAAACTAAACTTAGAACCTAATATTTTTCCTTGGTTGCGTTAACTAGATTGCTAGGAATGGGATGGCCAATTTCAAAAGGATGTTATTACACATTCTATAAACTGCCAATTTTCAATGATCCCGAGTCCAACCATAATAAAAGTGAAAAATAATATCCAACAAGTTAAATTCCTTATTTGTTTCTGGAGCTTTAGATTCTCAATACGTGTTTCTGCCAGGTACTGATGTTGTTCAAGCAGCTTTATTCCTTGCCCAGTAATTTGATATTTAGATTCTCTTTTCAGTAAATCATTAGATTCAGTATAAAGATTAAGTAATCGATCAATTTTTTTTAATGTCGCATCAAAATCTGGATGTCCAACGGCCTTTAATTCATACAAGTTTACAAGCAAATCAACTGCGCCAATGGGCTCACCCTTATCCAGGTAATATTTTCTTACTACCTCGAGTAACATAATAGGGTCATTCACATCCAATAATTTCTGATTAAAAGTAAATTGCTGAATCTGAAAATTCTTAGTGTGTAAAAAAGCATAAACGTAGGGTGCTCTTGTTATCCGATTTATAACAAAGTCCCAAAGCCCTGAAAAAACAGTAATATTCCCTTTATGGTAATTGGTAACTTCTAAAAAACCTGGCTTTATATCTTTAAGAGAAATACTAACATCCGTAGAATATTTGTTAGCAATATCGTCCCATCTTTTACCAATAATTTTATCACCATTGATTTCAGTGATAAATAATGACGGAAACTTTTCATCTTCCTCTTGGTAAAACTTCACATAAAAACAATCATTCAATTCACTGCCGGGCCCGGATATGATTATTTCATCATAAGGACAACATTTTTTTAGTGGATGCTTAAGAAATATCTTACAAAGTTCTATTTCAATTTTATTCATATTGCTCAACTTAATTCTAACACGCCCACCCATTGTGATTTCTCCAGTAGTCCCATCTTTGAAAAATTTGTTATATTACTGGACAATCGTCGGCTAATCGAGAGAAGTTAATGAAATTCAAGTTTACAAAATATTTAGTACCTCTCTTGTTAGTCCTCCAAGACATCGATTATGGATGCAACAACATTCCAAAAATGGTCACATCTGATAGAATACTAATCTAATGACTGAAGCCATCCTTATCTCTTATAAGTGGCCCTTGACAGTATTTTTAACTGTTACCATATGCATTTTTATCTTAAAAAATGCAATTTCTACGTTAATTGGGGAATATTAGCTCTGGTGAACTCAAAGATTGGTTCAAATTCAAAACCCAACAAGAAACCCCGCAAGTTGAAAATAAAATACACGAAGTTACATCTGAAATAGATGAGCAACAATCTTCAAACCATTACTATCAACTAAAAATCAAAGGGTCCATTTTGGAAACTCAAAAAAAAGCAATCGAAGAAGACCTTAACAAAATTGCCCCCTATTCTAAAACCCAAACTAACGAACGAGAAGAAACTCAACTTGAATTACTTTTTGAAAAAATATACAGGCTAATCTATAACACTCAACTTGATGCACTAGACAAACTTAACGCCAGAACCACAGTCACTAAAGAAGAAGCAAAAGAAACTTTTGAAATCTATACAAAAATTCTTCCAGCATTAAAATCTATTGGTTTTAAGGAATGGAGCAATTTTCTGGTGTTGGCATTGAATTTTTAGCTTATTTAACTAGAAAAGGCTATCCAAGAGTTAAAGACGGGGGTATCTAACCCATCGCAAAACAAGTTCTAACGTTATTCCACCCACCCACCAACATATCATCATTTTTAAACTACCTAGAAATCCTCGGTAGTTGATTTTTCAGAGAGATTTTGCGGTGTCTTTATAATACTCCTCATACCACTCATCTTTAACAAAGGCATGATAAGCCTCGTTATAAAACTGAAGCTCAAAGCTCAACTCCAAAACTTTAGACTTAAAAATTTTGTGTAGGCGATTTATAAGCCTGGACATGTCATCCAAAGAAGCCGTTTCCCCAAAAGAAACAGCTTCTTGAGTATTCTTGAATAATTTAGACTTAACTTCTGGACGTATTACTTTATCTTTTTTAATCGTTAAACCCTCGTAATAATCAATTATAACTAATAATATCTATCTAGTCTATATAAACTATTTATTATTATCTAATCATTTAATACTATAAGGGTATGTCTCTGGGAACAAAAATTAGAAAGGCCCGCACAAAAGCAGGGTTAACGCAAGAAAATCTGGCGAGAAAGTTAGATGTAACAACACAGACTATTTATAAGATTGAAAAAGATAAAAACGTGCCGTCTTTTGAGTTAGTTAAGAAAATCGCAAAGGTTTTGAAAATTTCTTTGGATTCACTATAATTTTTCAAGTACATTCTTTCCTCTACATTTCCTTGTTTATGGGAAATATGGCAGTTTCAGTATACTTATATTCCGACAACCGTCAAAACCCCACATACACTACTGGTGTAATTTCTCTGTGGTGGTATTTAAACTCAAACCAAAATTGAAGCAACCTGAAAAACACCCAAACCCTTGTCCATTTCTACACAAACTCAGGGCCTCGCTTACCCTCAAGCACCTCAAACGCATCCATCACATACTCATAAAACTGGTTCCAACTATT
>JABSQL010000197.1 GCA_013215865.1 Candidatus Margulisiibacteriota bacterium | reverse complement strand
TTGAAATACCTTCAGCATTTTCTTATCCATCCCCACACCCGTATCTGTTATTTGAACATACATCCGATTTTGTTCGTCACAAAAGGATGTTCGAATCGTGACCTGTCTTTTCATGGTAGATTTAACCATCGCTTCAATGGAATTCTTAAATAGATTGATAAACAATATTTCCAAATCCCGTCGATCACCCATGATGGTGGGAAGCGACTCTTCAAAGTCAAACGTCACTTTAAAGGCGGTAATCGAAAATGTATCCAAAGCGTTTTTCAGAATGTCATTCATATTCACCGCTTCTTCTTTCCGGTTATGCTGGCCTCTAAGTATATCCAGCATGACAGACAGCTTATTCCCTGCATTTTTATATTGTCGCCGGACCACTTGTTTCAACTCTTCTAGAGTAATACTTTCTCTGTTAGACGCCATGATGAGGGAAGCCCATGGGTTTTTAAGGTCATGCTGATACTGGTTCATCAAACTGAGCATGGAACTGGTTTTTTCGGCTTCGAATAGTCGGTGCTTGGCGTCAATTTCGCTTTGCTTGGATGCTTGTAGTTGTTTTTCAAACTCAATACTGGCAAATTTGAATAGAGAGATGGTACTGATCCCCATAATAAAGGCCACCAAGGTCATGGGCATGAAAATCCAAGCAGACGGCCCAAACGGTATTTCAATGAGATATAAGAAATAAAAGGCCGTTACAATCAAACTAGTTAACCCATTTTTGATCCTTCTGGTTTGATCTTCAAATAATAAGCTGGGCATAAAGGAAAATGGAATAAAGATGAATTGGGTTCCATAATCAAACCCTAAGGTCTTTGTATAGAAAATTAAGGCGACTGTTCCATTAAGTATCATGAGTGATCTTGCCAGGGTATGATATTTACGAACCATTAAGGCATAAGACAGGAGAAAAATAAATGCAAATGGGATGACGGATATACTGAGAAGCTTGAGTCCTGTTATATAAAAAATGACACAAAATGGGATGGAAACGAGAAAGAAAATGATGGCCAGTCCTTGGCTAATCAATATCCGTTTATTGGCATCATGAGATACATTGGATGCATTAAAATTGTGCTTGAAGAAGTGTATGATTCTTTTAACGATACTTAATTCCTATAATTTTTCCTGTCAAAAAACAGGATAAATCGTGATCAAAGAGTGTTGAGGATGATTTATAATCGCTCTCACTAGAATCTGTTGATATAACTGAAGAACCACTCTTTTCTCGTTCAAATTTAAATTCCTCCCAATCATAAAAGTGAGTTTTGTTTGGTCTTAAGTTCTCATTGTTCATTCTATGGACATCTTTTGATAATTTCATCGATTTACTTTTTGAATCTGCATATCTTATGTTAGTTTTTGACCAAATAAGATTACCATAAATAACCCTTTCGACAATACCAATAATCTTGAGCAACACTTTATAATCTTCAGGATCTTTCCTGGTTTTAAAACATTTCTTGGCTGCAAAACAAGCTTGATTAAATTCAGTGATTTCTTTTTTGATCTTTTCTATTACCATATCACATGCTTCTTTCTCATTATACCCTTGATCCATATACACCATAACCAAATTATTAGGTAACCCATCTTCTTTCTCCTTATTTAAAGAATACACATCATTATCCCAAACAATGATATTATTAGCACATTTGATCAGAGCCTTTATTCTGTCCTGTCTGTCTTTTAGTTTGTGCACATTTATAGAGTTCAGTATAAATATCATTTCGAAAAATGGTTCAACAGCGCCTGAAGACCGCCTATTCTCAGTATACGATTCTATTGTCCATTTTATCTTTTGCTCTTCATTTTCACACTCTTTTTCTATTGACTTAAGATATTCTTCAAATTTTAATCTAAATCTCTTTATTGGTTCTCTGTCTATTTCAAAATATGTTGAACTAGCTTTATTAAGGATAACTTTTAATGCTTGTAAAGTTCGATCAATAGAATCACTCTTGAGATCTGTTTCCTTATGTCCTTTCACAATTTCTAAAAAGTTCTTTGTCATTGATATCATCTGTTCGCTGGATATTCCCCCCTTACGTTTGTCTACACGGTCATCCAAAGTGAAAAGCCATAATGCAAATTTAAGCATTGTAAAAACCGTATCATCAGTGCTCGATTCACAAAGAACTAAGCAAGTAAAATCTGTGATATCCTTTATAAATAATTCAAACTTTTTCTGTCCCAAACTTTTATCTATACCCAAATCTTTTCCAAATTTTTCAGCCTCATATAAAGCTTTGCTAAAAGATGGGTGCTTAGAGAGAGAAGGAACCTCAATTCCTTTTGTACGCGCTTTATACTTTTCTTCACGTGTATAAAGTTCTGTACTCGCAAATGAATAGCATCCAAATGCCTTTACTGAAACGATTTTTAAATGGATCATAATTTTCCTTCTTATCATTTTATTTCCCGCCTCGAACAAGAGAAATTTAACAGTTTTCACCTATTTTTGTCAATGTGATTGGGATGCTAGAGGGGAAATTGAATAAATTTGTGATCGTGTAATGCCTTTGGTATAATCCTTAAGTGTCAAAGAAAAGCAAAGAACTATCCGTTATTCTACCAACTTTCAATGAAGTTGAAAACATACCTGTTATTATCCCCCAAATTATGAATACATTGGCCGCCGCCCATATTGATGGTGAAGTGATTGTTGTAGATGACAACTCTCCTGACGCAACCGCAGAAGCTGCCAAGCGTTTATCTCAACACTATCCCGTAGAAGTCATTGTCCGTACCCAAGACCGGGGATTATCACGGGCCGTTCTGGCTGGCTTTGAACATTCAGAGGCCACCGTTTGTGTGGTCATGGATGCAGACGGTAGCCACCCTGTTTCTGCCCTACCAGAAATGGTACTTCCTATTCTAAAAGATGAGGTTGACTGCACCGTGGGTTCCCGAAATGTGTCTGGCGGAGACTCTACACACTGGCCCTGGTACCGAAAAGTCATTTCAAAATCTGCCAGCGTTCTCACCATGGGCCTCACGTCCATGTCTGACCCCACATCAGGATA
>JABSQL010000196.1 GCA_013215865.1 Candidatus Margulisiibacteriota bacterium | reverse complement strand
AAGTTAATTGAAATTGAAATGATAGATATAAAAGGGTCAATCAAAGGCAAGGAACCGTTTAATATTGAGTTGCCTAGTGATACAGAGAGGAGTTTGGTTCATCAGTTATTTAAGTTTCAGCGTGCGAAGTTCCAACAGGGTACTGCCAGTGCAAAAACACGTTCTCAAGTAAGGGGCGGCGGCGCTAAACCCTATAGACAGAAAGGGACTGGAAGAGCAAGACGTGGAACATCACGTTCGCCATTAATTCGCGGTGGTGGTGTTATATTTCCACCTTCTCCCAGAGATTTTTCTATTCGTTTAACAAAAAAGGTAATTCGTAGTAGTTTATTACAATTGATGGCCTTAATCCTTCCAAAAGTGAAAGTGTTACAGGTAGATGATTCTGTGATTAAGACAAAAGCGCTTGCATCAATAATGCCCAAAAAATCAAAAAAGGCAGTATTTATTATAACCAATATGGAAGATTCTATTGCATTGGCGTGTCGTAATATTCAAGGCGTCTCTATATGCCATCCAGGCCAATTGGATGCAAACGTGTTAATGAGCGCAGATGTAGTCTATATCCCCAGTAAAGAATTAAAAAATGTTGAGGAGGCGCTGAAATGAAACCGGTTATATTGTGCCCCAGAATAACGGAGAAAAGTGCCCAGCAAATAACAGCTGACAAATATACATTCTTTGTTGATCCATCAGTAAATAAAATTGCTATACAGCAATTTATTGAATCCGAGTATAAAGTTAAGGTAACAAAAGTTAATGTTTCTAGGACGAAGCCCAAAAAGAGACGAAAGGGTCGCTTGGTGGGCAAAACTAGTGTGCAAAAAAAGGCGATTGTAACTTTAAAAAAGGGTGACCAAATTGAAATTATTAAGGGGATGTTCTAGAAATGGCATATCGACAGTATAAACCAAACACACCAGGATCTCGTCATCGGCAGGTATCAAGTTTTGAGGAGTTAACTGAAAACGAACCTGAAAAATCATTATTACGAAACAATCCCAGATCCGCAGGAAGAAATAACAATGGTCGAATCACAGTACGAAGAAGAGGGGGAGGGGTTAAACGCCGTTTTCGTATAATTGATTTTAAGCGAAATAAGGAAGGTGTTAGGGGAAAAGTTGTCTCAATAGAGTATGATCCAAATCGTTCTGCTTATATTTCACTTATTTCTTATATTGATGGTGAGAAAGCATATATTGTCACCCCTCTTAAGTTAAAGGTAGGCGATTTTGTTGATTCTGGACCGGATGCTGAGATTAAGGTTGGGAACTGTCTTCCGTTATCACATATGCCAACAGGATCTGTTATTAGTAACGTTGAAACGGTTATTGGGAAGGGTGCTCAATTAGCACGATCTGCAGGTAGTTCTGTTGTATTGATGGCAAAAAGTTTAAAGTATGCTACAGTAAAATTGCCCTCAGGCGAAGTAAGACTCGTAAATATTCGTTGTCGAGCAGTTTTGGGGCAGGTTGGTAACATTTTAAAAAGAAACTTAAAGATAGGTAAGGCAGGGGTTAATCGGTGGAGAAATAAACGCCCTAAAGTACGTGGTGCTGCGATGAACGCTTGTGACCATGGACATGGTGGGGGAGAGGGAAAGGCACCAGTTGGTATGAAGAGCCCCGTAACGCCATGGGGGAAGCGGACTGGTAAAAGAACCCGAAATAGGAAGAAACAAAGTTCGAAGCTTATTTTAAAGCGTAGAAAAAAGTAGGAGAGTAGTATGTCTAGATCATTAAAAAAAGGACCATTTATTGATGAAAGCCTTTTAAAAAAAATAGAAAAAATGAACGATTCAGGCCAGAAAAAAGTCATCAAAACATGGTCAAGACGTTCGACCATATCACCAGAGATGGTGGGCCATAATTTTGCTGTCCATAATGGAAAAAAACACATACCTGTGTATGTGTCTGAAAATATGGTCGGTCATAAATTGGGTGAGTTTTCGTATACAAGAACATTTAAATCTCATGGAGGTAATAGGGCATAACATGACAAAGCAAGTGAAAATTAAAGTCAATAAAGAAGAGACCTTTGCAAATTCAAAGTATTTGCGAATATCACCTTATAAAGTGCGCCGTGTTGCGAATGTTATACGTGGTGAGCAGGTTACAAAAGCAATGAGTATATTGAATAGTCTTCCGCAAAAGGCTGCATTCTTTCTTAGCCGCGCGTTAAAATCCGCCGTTGCAAATGCGGTTGTGAAGAAGATGTCCCCTGATAATTTGGTTGTTTCAACTTTAATGGTGAATGAGGGGTCAATGTTTAAACGTCATCAGCCAAGAGCGCGAGGTCGAATGTTTCAAATTCTAAAGAGAACGAGTCATATATCTATTGGTGTTTGTGAAGGAAGGGGACTCTAGGTATGGGACAAAAAGTTAATCCGATTGGATTTCGTTTAAAAATTAGCAAGAAATGGCTCAGTAGTTGGATTTGTGAGGCTCCTGAATATGCAGCGTGTATTATGGAAGATTTAGAAATACGTAAGTACATAAGAAGTGAGTTAAGTCATGCTGGAATTGCAGACATTTTTATAATGCGAAAAGCGGAACAAATTAATGTTCAGATCAATGCGGCTCGTCCGGGCATTATTGTTGGAAAGGCCGGTGTAGACATGGTGTACCACAGAGAAGATTTATCTCGGAAAATTGGGAAGAATATTATTATTAATGTAGTACAAGAGAAAAATCCTAATGCAAGTGCTCGCCTCCTTGCAGAAATGTTATCAGGCCAGCTTGAGAAGCGTGTAGCATTTAGAAGAGCAATGAAAATAACGGTTCAATGGGCACTTAAAGCTGGAGTTACCGGCGTAAAAGTAAGAGCATCGGGTCGTTTGGGTGGTGTTGAGATTGCACGATGCGAATGGTATCGCGAGGGAAATGTACCACTACATACTTTAAGAGCAAATGTGGATTATGCATTTACAGAGGCCTGTACAACCTACGGAAAGATTGGTGTAAAGGTGTGGACATATAAAGGTGACGTTGATTCATTATACGGGAAAGATGAAGATAGCGATGATCTTGGATCTTCGTCAAATGAGAGAGCATTGCATGTATAGTTTAGGAGATAGAATATGTTAATGCCGAAAAAAACAAAATATCGTAAACTCCAAAGAGGACGAAACCGAGGAAAGGCAACCCGTGGTAATGTTGTTTCATTTGGTGATTTTGGTCTTCAAGCTTTGGAGGGACACTGGATTACAGCTCAACAAATTGAATCAGCAAGAGTGGCCATGAACCGGTATATGAAACGTAGTGGAAAAGTATGGATTCGTATTTTTCCTGATAAAAGTGTCACCCGAATTCCACAAGAAACACGTATGGGAAAGGGAAAGGGAAGTCCAGAGTTTTGGGTGGCTGTTGTTAAGCCTGGGCATATGTTGTTTGAAATTGGTGGTGTTGAGACGGATGTTGCAAAAGAAGCATTTCGTTTAGCCGCTCACAAACTACCGATCAAAACAAAATTTGCGATAAAGGATTAGGAGAGAAAAACATGAATATGTCAGATATAAAACAGTTATCAGATGAAGATGTCACTAAGCATATTAGCGAAAATCAGCATGCATTGATGATGATGCGTTTTGATAAATCAAAAAATGAGTTAAAGAACCCTTCATCAATGAAAAAAGCGCGTAAAACGATTGCACGGCTTTTTACGTTTAAAAATATGAATAAGGCGGGTGTGTCATGATCGAACGTTCTAACCGAAAAAAAAGAGTCGGTATTGTAGTAGCTATATCAGGAAAGGATACCATTTCTGTCAAGGTACAGAATTTAAGAAAACATCCTATACTTAGGAAGATTATTAAATATTCAAATAAATTTATAACACATGACCCTGGTAACACGGCTAAGGTTAATGATCAGGTTGAAATCGTTGAGTGTCGACCTATCAGTAAGCGAAAATCATGGCGTCTCTTGCAAATAAAGGGTGCAAAAAAGGTTCATGATTCTGTTGGAGATATATCTTGATACAGCAGGAATCTATAGTGGAAGTTGCGGATAATTCAGGTGCAAAGAAACTATTGTGTATAAAAGTATTGGGTGGCACACGGAAGAGGTATGCAGCGGTAGGTGATATCATAACGGCAGTTGTAAAAAGAGCAATTCCAAATGGATTGGTTAAAAAAAGTGAGATTGTGAGGGCTGTCATTGTGAGAACTGTTCATAGAATCAATCGTTCTGATGGAACAGTTGTAAGGTTTGATAGTAATGCAGCCGTCATTATTCAAACGGATGGAAATCCCACCGGGACGCGTATATTTGGCCCGATTCCACGTGAGTTGAGAAAAGGATTTATGAAAATAATATCCTTGGCAAGAGAGGTTGTATAGTATTATGAAAAGACTTAGGAAAGGCGATACAGTACAGATTATGGTGGGAAAAGATAAAGGAAAAACAGGCGAGATATTACGTGTAATTCCTGATAAGAAAAAGGTTATTGTCCAGAAGTTAAATTTGATTAAGCGTCATACAAAACCGACCCAACAATCACAGGGAGGAATTATTGAAAGGCCAGCCCCTATGAACTGGGATAAAGTAATGGTGGTATGTTCTGAGACAAGCAAACCAACGCGTGTTAAGTATGAAGTGCTTGAGAACAAAAGTAAAATTCGCAAAAGTGTCAGAAGCAATAAAATTATCAATTAAGTTAGGAATAAATATGTCAACAACAAAAGAACAGTATAGAAAAGATATTATAAAGAAAATGCAGGATGCCTTTTCCTATGGCAATACAATGCAGGTTCCAAAAATTTTAAAGGTAGTCTTAAACCGTCGTTTAGGGGAAGCAACTCAAAACTCTAAAGTGATTGATATTTCACGTGATGAATTAATACAGATATCTGGCCAGCGACCGATGATGGCAAAAGCTAAGAAATCGATTTCTAATTTTAAATTACGTGAGGGACAGATTATTGGTTCTAAGGTTACTTTAAGAGGGGATCGAATGTACGACTTTCTAACGAAACTCATCCATATATGCCTCCCTAAGATACGTGACTTTCGTGGTATTTCTCCATATTCGTTTGATGGAATGGGAAATTATTCTTTAGGAGTAAAAGAATGTATTATATTTCCTGAAGTTGATTATGAGAAAATGGATAAAATCAGAGGCTTGGATGTCACTATTGTAACTTCTTCCAAAACGAATGAAGAGGCGTTCAAGTTGTTATCATTATTTGGAATGCCGTTTGCTAAGAAAGCAGAAACGAGTATATAAGGAGATATTGTAATGGCAAAAACATCAATGTTATGGCGAAATAAAAGAAGGGTAGGTACTTGTCAGTATCGGAATAGGTGTAATGTATGTGGACGTGGCCATGGCTACATCCGTTTTTTTGGACTATGTCGTATTTGTTTTAGAGTTTTAGCGCTGAATGGATTTCTTCCTGGCGTTACAAAATCATCTTGGTAGAGAGAGGAATCATATGTCAATAACAGACCCAATATCAGATATGTTTACAAGGATTAGAAATGCCCTTTCGGTTCAGCATGAGGAGGTCAGTGTGCCTTTTTCCAGAACAAAGTTAAGTATTGCCAAAATTTTGCTGACAGAGGGATTTATTTCTGCATATAAATTATTAGACGAAGATCTTAAGAAGAAATTTATAAAAATAAAGCTTAAATACAGAAAAAATAATGATCCATTAATATCGGTTATTCGAAGTGTTAGTCGACCCGGTAGGCGATATTATGTTAAAAAGAAAGAAATTCCAAAAGTACTTAATGGTTTTGGGATCAATATTATTTCCACATCTAAAGGCGTAATGACAGGTAAAGATGCACGAAAAAATCTCTTGGGTGGAGAGCTTTTGGGTGAGGTACATTAGGAGTTTAAGATGGCAAGATTAGGTAAGCGACCCATTAAATTAGAGAATGATGTTACGGTTAGTATTGATGGCCAGAAAATATCAGTAAAAGGTCCTAAGGGAACATTGCAAGTTCAGATTGGGGATCAGTTTGAAATAAAGCAGGATGAAGGTGCTTTAACGGTCATTCCAAGAAGTAGTAGCAAGGAATTAAGTCCAGACCATGGGCTGTACAGGACACTTTTGTTAAATGCCATTGAAGGGGTTTCAAAGGGATATCAAAAGGATTTAGAATTGGTCGGAGTGGGTTATCGTGTTCAAAAAAAGGGAAATGGTCTCAGCTTCACATTGGGTTATTCCCACCCAGTTGTCGTGCCTGAAACGGAAGGAATATCATTTAATGTCTCAGGGCAGAATAAAATTTCAATAGTAGGAATTGATAAACAAAAGGTGGGCCAAGTAACGGCCAATATCAGGCGTCTTAGGAAGCTGGATAAATATAAGGGAAAGGGAATATTATTTGCTGGTCAACGGGTTAAATTAAAAGCAGGAAAGAGTGTGAAATAAATGAGTACATATAAAAGAAGAATAACGAAATCGAGATTGAAACAAAAGCAAAAGCGACTACGCCTTTCTGTTTTTAGAAGCAACCTGCATATAGTTGCTCAAATTATTGATCAAGAGGCGGGTAAGACAATGGTATATGCCTCATCTTTGAAAATTAAGAAGGGGAATAAGATGTCGAAGGCTGCTGAGGTTGGCACCCAAGTATCTAAAATGGCACAAGAAAAAGGAATTAAGGAGGTTGTTTTTGATAGAGGACCTTACGAGTATAAGGGCCGTGTAAGGGCACTAGCAGAATCAGCAAGAAAAAGCGGTTTATTATTTTAAGGAGTAACTATGGAAAACAAAACAGAGCATAAACCAAGAAGAGATCGATTTTCACAGTCACGACCAAAGTCTGATCTAATGGAAAAGGTTATCCGAATTAACAGAGTGAATAAAGTAGTTAAAGGTGGCAAGCGACTTGCGTTTCGTGCGTTGGTTATAGTGGGTGATTTGAAAGGAAAGGTTTCCGTTTCCTTGGGAAAGGCAAAGGAAGTACCAAGTGCCATAAAAAAGGGAATTGATAAAGCAAAGAAGAGTATGGTCCCGGTTAAGATCGTAGGGGGTACAATTCCGCATTCAATAAGGGGTGTGTTTGGGTCAGCTGAAATCATTTTAAAACCTGCGCCTCCTGGAACAGGTGTTATAGCTGGCGGTTCGGTTCGCATCTTATTAGAAGCTGCAGGTATTAAGAACATTGTTGCGAAATCCTTGGGATCTGACAATCCAATTAATACAGCACGTGCAGCGCTAGAGGGCCTCAAAAAGTTGAGAGATTATGAAACTGAGCTAGAAGAAAGAGGGGTTCCTTTTTCGGTTAGGTTTTATGAAGATGAGAAAACAGTTGAGATCAAAAGAGAGAGTGTCAGTCCCCGTAAGGAGAATCGGTTAGCGACCAAGAAGGAGAGGGGGCTTGTATCTTCTGGATCAGATTCTGGCGACAATTCTGATAATTCGCCACAGGAAGAAAAAGGATCCCAATCTGATAATCAAGGTGCTCAAAAGGAAACTAAGCAGGATAATGAAAAGGACAAAGATAAGAAGGACGAAAATAAGAAAGAGAAGGATGATAAAAGTATAGAAATTGAAAAAAAAGATGTTAAAACGAGTGAAAAAAGCGAAAAAAGTATAGAATCAACTAAGGAAAGTAAAGATTCTTCCAAAGAAAGTAAAGTGCAAGAAAGTAAAGTGGTAGAAAGCAAAAAAATGGACACATTGGCAAAGGATAAATCTGAAAATGAAAAATAAAGAAGAGGGTTTGTTGGAGAACAAGCCAAATACATTAAGACCGATTAAAAATTCGGTGAAAAAAAGGCTTCGAAGGGGGCGTGGAAATAGTTCTGGTTTAGGTGGCGAGTGCGGACGTGGCCATAAGGGTCAAAAAAGTCGCTCTGGATATTCCAGAAAACTGGGATTTGAAGGTGGGCAGATGCCACTGTACAGAAGGCTTCCAAAGAAGAGAGGTTTCAAAAATCCGTTTAAAATAGTGTTTTGTACAATTAATGTTTCAACTATTGAAGAATTTTATAACGATGGCGATACAGTAGAAATGGAATCTCTAAAAGAGAACGGACTTATGAATGGAGAACGCTACATAAAGGTATTGGGAAACGGCAACTTAAAGAAAAAGGTAACGATAAAAGCGCACAAGATATCTAAATCAGCTGCTGAGAAAGTGAAAGTATCAGGTTCAAAGTTGGAGATACTTCCCTTCTAGTAATATGGAAGCCCTGATCAATATTTTTAGAATACCAGATCTAAGAAAACGGGTTTTCTTTGTGTTATTCATATTAATTGTCTATCGATTAGGAAGTCATATACCCATTTCGGGTGTCGATCTCACGGAATTGAGTAAGCTCTTTAACCAGGGAGGGATTTTAGGCTTTGTAGATTTATTTTCGGGTGGAGCGTTGGGTCGGTTTTCAATATTTGCACTCGGTATTCTTCCTTTTATTAATGCCAGTATCATTATGCAACTCCTCACGGTGGTATGGCCAGCTTTAAAAGAGCTTGCAGAGGAGGGAGAATCCGGACGTCGTCAGTTGTCACAATATACCCGGTACTTGGCTGTTTTGTTATCGTTTGTTCAGGGATTGGTGATGTCTATTAGTTTTAAGCAATATGTGACTGCGGATGTAAATGTGTGGTTCTTTGTTGCGTATGCCGTTATAGGTCTTGTGGCGGGGTCTGCTCTTGTGATGTGGTTTGGAGAGTTAGTAACTGAATTTGGAATTGGTAATGGGGCGTCGATTTTGATATTTATCGGCATCATTGCTCAAATGCCATTTTATATTAAAAACACATATATCTTAGTGAGTGGAGGCGCAAGCATCATCGGCGTCATTATATTGGCATTAATGATGGTGGCATTAATTGTCAGTATTGTTTTTGTTCAAGAGGCACAAAGGCGTATACCTGTTCAATATGCAAAACGTATTTCAGGGCGCAAGATGTATGGTGGTCAAAACACGTATATTCCCCTTCGATTAATACAGGGTGGTGTTTTGCCGATTATATTTGCATCTGCAATTTTACAGTTTCCTCTTATGTTCACACAGTATATACCCGTTGAAGCGATCCAAAACTTTTTTGCACAGTATTATCGATATGATGGTGTATTTTATAATGCCTTGTTTTGCATGCTCATATTCTTTTTCACTTATTTTTATACGGCGATCACCTTTAACCCCCAAGAATTGGCTGATAATATCAAGAAATATGGGGGATTTATATTGGGTGTAAGGCCCGGTCGACCGACTGTGGACTATCTTGAGAAAATTATTTTGAAGTTAACATTAATCGGTGCGACATTTCTTGCATTTATTGCATTGGTACCGGTAGTAACGGCAAATTTGACGGGTGTAACATCATTCATGGGGTTAGGAGGTACTGCGTTATTAATTATTGTGGGAGTTGCAATGGATTTGGTAAAGCAAATAGAGACATACATGATTTCCAGAAAATATGAGGGACTATTGGAATGACGTTAATATGTATTTTCCTAGGTGTTCCCGGCTCTGGAAAAGGCACGCAGGCAAATCGAATATCTAAACAGTTTGGCATGGCGCAACTATCAACGGGAGATTTGTTCAGGGAGGCTCTCAAAAATGATCCAAACGGTAAGTTAGCTAAAATTGTATCAGCGGGCGATCTTGTGCCTGACGAAATGGTATTAGAATTGGTTAAGCGTACATTAAAGAGTAAGGGGGATTATAGTAAGGGAATCATATTCGACGGATTTCCACGTACCATTAAGCAAGCGGATGCCTTAAAAGAAATTGTCCGTGAAATGGGCGCCAAGATTCAGGTCATTTTGTTGGAGTTGGGTCTAGAAAAGGCGATAAGAAGAATATCAGGACGTCGGATTTGTTCACAGTGTGCAATGGTGTATCATCTCCCCAATCATCTTCCCAAAGAAGAAGGTATTTGTGATCATTGTGGGGCCGATTTGATTAGTCGTGCAGATGATACAGAGGAAAAGATAAAGAAACGACATCATGTGTATCTAGAGAGTACATTACCTTTGGTCGGATATTATAAAAACCATCTCGTTCGAGTTGATGCTTCTCAGGTACCAGATGATGTGTATCGAAATGTAGAGAAATGTATGAAGGCGATGGCTAATGATCAGACTTAAAACAGAAGAAGAAGTGAATATTATGAGAGAAGGCGGTCGCATTCTGGCCTATATATTTGATGAATTGGCATCATTAGTTAAGGTGGGTGTGAATGCACTTTATTTAGATGAGGCTGTTCGTAAGATTATTCTTAAGAATGGCGCTACACCATCTTTTTT
>JABSQL010000195.1 GCA_013215865.1 Candidatus Margulisiibacteriota bacterium | reverse complement strand
ATCCGTACTCTGTCTGGGGGCGCAAGCCCCAGAGGGGGGAGCTCCCCCCTCTGGGGCTACTGTCTCCTTCTTTTTCTACTTTGCTAAAACAGGACATTTCTACTTTGCAGGGATTAGGACATTTCTACTTTGCGTTGACAGTAGACAGTCGATATCTAGTTGTTATAACATACATAAATTAATCAAATTAAATGATTCGATTTCAGTATGGGAGGTGACAGCATCAAGAAAACTAACCTGTTTATCATTTTTATTTCAGCGAAATAAACGCCATTTTAATCATATTTTTGGGAGGAAACATTATGTACCTTAAGGTAGTAGCAGCAGATACCATTGATTCAGTCGTAGGGTGTTCACAGAGCAACGTGTTTAAAGCGAAATTGACCCGTGTTTCGGTTGATTTTGAGGGAAGTGAAGATACTGTTTTTAGAAAAGGAAAGCCAGGGGAGCCTGAAAAAGATTTGACCCCGGGGTTTGACCCTGAATTGGCAGATAGAGTGTATACTCCGGAATTATTAGCGCTTTATACAAATGTATTACAGACATTCGGAGACGAATATATTGATGTCCTCAATCAGCGAGAAAGGAATAATACGAAGGTAGGAGGGGGAGATCTTCGCCCATTAAAAGAGAGAGGTGTTGACTTAAGTCCATTGAAAGCAAATAAAAATAGACACCCCCTGAAAGGCGGTGCTGTGACATCTGGGCCATGTGTAGTCGGTAGAATGGTGGGTCACAGACAAAGGGGCGAAGGAATTGCGACCCTTGAATGTGCAGAGGATACAAAGCCAGGCATTAAGTATACCGCTGCTGTTGTTCAAGATAATCTCAGAAAGCACATTAATGAAGAGGGGATTCAAATACCCATGAAATTTCGACCACCAGGTATTCATCGGGTGATTCGGTCTATGGTGGGTCATTTGGAGGGAGAAGAAGGGACCATTAATACGTTTGAAAACCTTTTGGATATTGTGACCTACGTGTTTCACAACTATGAAGCGCATATTGAGAGAGGCCAGCCTCTCCGTTTTTATATTCCGAAACTAGAATATCCCGAAGAGGGGGCCCTGATTCGTAAAGTGTTGTCTTTCCTAATGAAAGAGCTTGAGATTCCAGCTGGATTTATGAAAGCGACCATCATGATAGAAACCTTTCCTGCGATTGCCAGAACCAAAGAGCTCATTGCTGCCTTTGGCCCTGACAAGAATGATGATAATAATCCAAATGAGGATTTTTGTGAAAATATTAACTATGGTCGATGGGATGCGGTCTTTAGCTTCATAAAAACATTTGGAAATATAGAGGGTGCAGATGGTCCTAAATTTAAATTTCCTGACCGAAATCAAATGAGTATTTTATTAGAATACTTTGGAAATATTTATCAAAAACTATCAAATAATGCCCATGAAGCTGGTAAAGGAATGGAAGGGGGTATGGCCTGCCAAGCCTTTTCTCAAGATCCTGCAGAAAGAAAAATACAACTGATAGCGGTTATTATTGATAAGGTAAAGGAAAGAATTAGAAGGTGTGACAATGCCTGGGCCATGAACTGTAACAAAGATATCAGTCGCATATACGGGGTTATTTTTGGAGATGATGATGCGGCCCTTTTGGCGTTGGTGACAGAAGAATTTCCAGAAATTGAAGAACAAGAACCGGAACTCATTAAAGAGCTTAGGGCGTATCTTGCATTATCATCTGAAGAAAGGCTGGCTCCTCAAGGCCCAATTTCTCTGGAACAGTTAATGGATTTCCCTTCAGTTGAACCAGGAAATGATCCAACGCTTGAGAATTTCGAAGCGAATATTCATGATGCGTTTTTTTATGCTGTGGCACTCACCCTTAACATAGGGGCCCTTGTAAAGGGAGAAGGGGTTAACCGGCAAATGTTGGATATCGCTATGATGGAGATTGATATGGCCATGGCAATGAATAGATGTCGATGGAGAGCAGATGTGCTTGATTCAGATGGAAAATCTGTACCCGTATCAAAAGAGATAGTAGAGGCAGCGATCACCAAAGCTACCGAAAAGATTCTAGCATTATTTAGAGAAGGAAATGCACCTGGTTTCGAAGACATTCGTGATCACGATGGTATGTTGGCAAAAGTGGAGGAACGAATCACGTTTGTCAAAAAAGCCATGACGTATGCCATGGGACAGGCTTCTCAGGGAAAGAAAGTGCCCTTTTTTGAGTCGCTCATTCAAGTGTTTACCCTGACAAAAAACGATATTGAAAGAGATCAATATTCAGAAACGATGGTCAAATGTGATGTTTTTGCAAGAACGGCGCAATACACAAGAGAACTTCAAGGATAGTTAATCTTTAGTAATTTAGGGGGGGCAGTATAATTGATTTTCTGGTTATTCGCCTCTGTCTTCAAAATTTAATAAAATAATTTAAATATACTTGAAAATAATAAAAGTAGGTGATAAATTTATTCTAAATTTTATGAAATAGGAGACATTATATGGCTATGCAAACGATAAACCGTGCATTTGGATCAATGAATATCACCACTACATCTCGGAGAGGTGGAAGTAGCCGACCACAGGTGAAAAGTGCACCACAAAATCTACAGGACTTATTAGGTAATCGTGATAATTTTCATCCTGATAATATAGAACGGGTTTTTGGTGACTCTGCTTATAAAGTTCCGGAAGGAGATGCTGATAAGAATGAGCACGGTGGTATAAACTACACCCGAAAACCGATGACCTCAAGCCAAAGACGAAGAAAAAACCGAAACCGAAGTCAGTTGCTCCAACAAGATGGACCAGGTGGCATACGCGACTTACAACAGAGTATGTGTGTACAAAGTTGTGAAACGAGAGCTTCAGTATTAGATCCTAATTTCACACGAGATGATCTGAAAAATTGTAT
>JABSQL010000194.1 GCA_013215865.1 Candidatus Margulisiibacteriota bacterium | reverse complement strand
GATTTTTATTGTGAAATGTGTGGCCGCACTACCAAAGAAGAGACTGAGTTGTATGAAAAGTTAAATAAATATTTATGTGAAGGTTGCCGAAAGGAACAGGAAGGAAAAAGAAAATGAAAAAAATAGTTGATGTGATTGCATTGGAGCGTGAACTTAAACAGCGTCTAGATATATTAAATGCTGATACAGTTTTTTTACAAACTGATAAGGCACAATCAAAAATTAATACTTTGATTGAAAGATTGCAAACGGTAGTATTAATCAAGAAACATTTTGTTTTGATTCAATGGTTGTTGGGAAGCCCTGAGATTACACGGCAAAAATTATTAGATCAAGATGAGATATAATGTCTGAAGATTTATATGGTGATACAGATGCACCGGAAGTACCGCCACCAAAAAGAAAACGCAAATCAACCCCAAAGAAAAAGATAGATGGCCATCATTTGCGTATTGGCGTCATGGGATATTCGGTAGATATTGTTTCTCCTATACCAAGAGATCAATTTATGGAAGAAATGGTTGATACGATAAATGCGAATGGAGCAAACCCAGAATGGTCTGGAATTTATCATCTAAAGAAAATAGATGGCAAAATAGTTTCTGTTAGGTTGAGAAGCATAGACATTGTGGAAGAGATGTAATAAAGAAGTTATAATTTTATAAAGGAGAAAATATGATAGATATTCAGTATATTCTAAGTTCGTTTTTGCTTCTAATATCTGGAGCGTTGGTTATGTGGATGGCGTGTGGTTTCAGTATGTTGGAGGCAGGGTTGGTACGTGTGCGAAGTGTAACATCTATTCTAAAAAAGAATGTGCTTCTTTACTCTACTGCTTGTATTGCATTTATGATTGGCGGTTACAGTATTATGTATGGTCCTATTGTCGATGGAGGTTCATCGGGAGCCGCTAACTTCTTTTTTCAAGTAGTTTTTGTTGCCACCGCTGCAAGTATTATTTCTGGTACCATTGCTGAAAGAATGAAGTTGTGGCCATTTATTTTCTTTGTTGGTATTCTATCTCTTTTCATTTATCCTATACAGGGAAGTTGGACATGGGGCGGAGGATTCCTATCTGAATGGGGATTCTCTGATTTTGCTGGCTCAACTATTGTTCATTCAGTAGGTGGTTGGGCAGCTCTTGCTGGAGCTATTTTGTTAGGAGCAAGAAAAGGAAGATATGAAAATGGTGTAGTAAATCAGAAAGGTTTTGAACCATCAAGTTTGGCGCTTGCTACTCTAGGAACATTCATTCTGTGGTTAGGTTGGTTTGGATTTAATGGTGGTAGTCAGTTAGCTATGGCATCGATGACAGATATAAATGCCATTTCTCAGGTTTTTACTAACACTAACATTGCTGCAGCTGCGGGTGCTATAGTAGCTGCTATTTTATCACAACTACTTTATAAAAGTGTGAGCCTTACTTTGGTGTTAAATGGTGCATTAGCTGGTTTGGTTTCTATTACCGCAGGTCCAGATTATTCTACGATGCCAATCGCGGCATTGATTGGTGCTATTGGTGCGGTATTAATGACTATCGCGGTCCCTATGTTTGATAGATTTAAAGTGGATGACCCAGTCGGCGCGCTATCGGTCCATCTTGTTGCAGGCATTTGGGGTACTCTTGCTGTGGGTGTGTTTAAGCCTGAAGTTAGTATACTAACCCAACTACAAGGCGTTGGAGTTATTGGTGCGTTTGTTTTTATTGCCAGTTTTATATTATGGTTTATTCTTAAGAAAACTGTAGGAATAAGATATGCCTCTTGATCTATCAAGAGCTGAAAATATAGGTGAGGATCATGAGCCTCCTAAGCCCAAAAGTGATTTAATTTTTGGGCAGACGGAGGTGCTCAATGTTAATAAGGTACCTTTTGATGGTGTTTCTTTTTTAATAGATGGTTTCCATCAATGTCCATTTTGCAAACGTAGTGCGATAAAACAAATAATAGATTACAGATGCCTTCATTGTGGAAGCAGAGTAATTCAATGGAAATGTTATGTAACTAAAGAGGAAGACCAGCATATTTTATATGATAACTATATATCTAG
>JABSQL010000193.1 GCA_013215865.1 Candidatus Margulisiibacteriota bacterium | reverse complement strand
CAATCATTTGATTCCAGATAGGGCGTTATTCGACCCAAAATGGCCCAAAATCCCATCATCTCATGAATATGAACAGCAATCTGTTTATCCAAGGCTTTTTGAACAAGATCCAAATGAATAGAAGAAATATTTTCTCCCTCCATCATAGAAAATATTTTCTTTTGCATATAATAGATTTGGGCATCTGACATCAGATCATGATCTTCCGATGGCGGCGTACTTACAATTGATTGTAATAAATCGTCTTTTACTTCTAACCCCCCTTTTCCTAGAATGTCTTTCTCATGCCTTGCTACAATACCCAATGGACTCTCCAAAGCTTTGAACCGTAAAAGAACTTGGTCTAATTCAATATCAAACATACAATCACCATTAATGACTAAAAACTCATCTTCTAACTGGTCATGTAGATCTACCAACAATGAATACGTTCCCTTGAATTCTTTGACGTGATATATGGTGATGGGAATATGACTATCCTTTTCTTTGATGTATCTCTCAATCTGTTCACCTAAATAATCAACGGTAATGATGACTCTATGAATATTGGCTGCTTCAAGCATGCCTAATATATAAGATAAATGGGGCCGATCAACAATGGGAAGTAAAGGCTTTGGGCGATCCAGGGTGAGGGGTTTTAATAAAGCGCCTTCGCCGCCAGCAAGAATGACCGCTTGCATTAGGAGGGAGTGTCCATAAAAATCCACTCTTTTTTATACTTGGCCCACTTCATTGATAACACCCGTATCGCTCTTTTCCCATCCACTTCATCAAATTCAATAATGCCATCCACGATATACTTGATATTATTGAGTACTTGTTCACTCACTGTGTTTTCTTCAACCGTAAATAAGGTTGTAACCCCCCCAAAAGCCAATGCAGTTCTTGCAACCTGACTCATAAATCTCTGCACTATAGGAAGATCAAAATTAATTAAAAGGCTGGAAATCGAGTCAATGACACGTCTACCACCTAATTTATGCTGAACGGTATGCCCAATATCTATGCTTGCATCAGCAATAAGACCTGATAACTGATTCAAATCCAATGCACCTTTAACCATATATGGTTCGTCTTCAGGCTGCATCAGTGCAGACCAGCTATACGCATCAATAAATCGTATGAGACCTTGAGACTCTACCTCTAATATGGACCGGCTAATCAATTCATTTAGGCCGTGTCGAATTTTGCTTGGAGCATCATCCACGGCCACGTATAAATTTCGCTCATTATTCTCGATACCTTTGGCTATAAATTGCCTCAAAAACGATGATTTTCCTAATCCAAGACGCCCAATTACCAAAAGGTTTGAACCCACTGGCAGCCCCCCATATAGGGCATCATCTAAATCAGAATTGCCAGTGGAGATTTTAGCAGATTCTATATCTTCATTCATTTTTATCTGAGGTGATTCTGATGCAAGTATGGGATTATGCCGCAGCAATACCGCCTTTACTCGGGCTTTTAATT
This sequence comes from Candidatus Margulisiibacteriota bacterium, assembly GCA_013215865.1. GTDB lineage: Bacteria > Margulisbacteria > Marinamargulisbacteria > DT-59 > DT-59 > DT-59. Next base: position 4,462 of record JABSQL010000193.1, on the reverse strand, counting down.
CTTCAACATTGAATGGTTTTGTAATGTAATCATCGGCACCTTCTTCGAAACCCGTGATTTTATTGTACTCATCGCCCAATGCGGATAAAATAATGATGGGTATATTCGATATTTCAGTTGAGCTTCGGATGGTTTTACATACCTCAAAACCATTCTTTTTTGGCATAATAACGTCCGTTATAATAATATCTGGCTTCTCAGAATGGGCCATAGAAATCGCCTGGTCACCATCCGTTGCACGAACAACATCGAATCCCATTTCCTCAAACAAAACCCCAATTAACATCAATATATTGGGTTCGTCGTCAGCAATCAGTATTTTAGTCATGGTTATACAGCCTGTCGCAATACTATTCCACGTTCAGGCAGAATGTCATAATGATAGTCAGATAAATCTAATTTTACGCCTCTAATCTTACGAATCCATATCGTGCGGATATTTTTATTGTGCACCTTCGCAATTTGTAACGATATAATACCTGATGATATAAATTCTTCAATCCCATGCTGACTTAACTTTCCAGAACCCACAGGTACGTGGGAAGTGAGAAGAGTCGTACATTCTGCATTATCTTCGATTGCAAACACAAGCTTTCGAATATATGTAGATACTTCAGGTAAATGTTGCTCTGTTAGTATTAAGGGTGCAATAGGGTCAATACATAACCGAGAAGCACCCATTTTTTTAACATGTCCTAAAATGTCATTTATAATCTGATCAATATTTATTCCCTCATCATGACCTAATTTTGGGGTGCTAAAATAATTGGTAACATCAAAAATGCTTAAACTCCCATCTTCTAAGTACGTCTTAATAGGCCACCCCATGGATTCTGCATCAAAAATGATATGTTCGGGTCGCTCATCAATTGAAATATAAATGCATTTTTCACCCTTTTTTGCGCCCTCTAACAGATATTGGAGGCAAAAAAGTGTTTTCCCTGTTCCAGGTTCTCCTGCAACTAAGTAAGATTTTCCTTTAGGAAGTCCTCCAGAAAGTAAACGATCTACACCTTCAATACCAGTCGATACCTTTTCCATTCATTCTCCAACATGTTTTTTTATGTGAATATTCACATAATCTTATTATAGCTTAGGTAGAGATTGAAACCAAAAAATAGGGCTATAAATGATTGAGTAGAATTTTCATACCCTCTTCAATAGAGGTGTCAGGATTAAGTGATTGACGTGATTGGATCATCGCCTTTTTTATTTCATCTGCACGGTAACCGAGTGTTTTTAAGGCCAAAACCAGATCTTCTTCATTGTTTTTAGAGTGATCTTCTGTTGGAGATACTGAGTCTGTCGTTGTGAGGTCCATGTCGAAAAATTGGGGTACTTTATCTTTGAGTTCCACCAGCATTCGCTCTGCAACCTTCTTACCAATACCTGGAACGGTTGTTAAAGTCATTATATCGTCTCTCGCAATTGCTTCGGAAATTTTAATGGGTGTCAGTACCGATAACATTTTGATACCCACTTTAGGCCCTATACCAGAGACTGTTGTTAATAACATAAAGAAATCACGTTCACTTAGTGTGGGAAACCCATAAAGTGTTTGTTGATCTTCACGAATATGATGGTAGATAAACAGTTTAAGGGTTTCATCAACTTTTGGAAGTTGAGACCGTGTCATTTGAGAAACGTATATTTGATAACCCACCCCATTCACATTAATGATTGAAAAATCATCATGAACCGCACTCAATATCCCATCAAGAAAGTAAATCATGCCAAAGATTGTAACCGATGGGAATGGCCATGGCAAATAGCCACAGCTAACGCATCAGCTGCATCGTCTGGTTTGGGGATATTTTCCATATGGAGTAATGATTTTACCATTTGTTGAACCTGATTCTTATCTGCTCTGCCATACCCGCAAACAGCCATTTTAACTTGGGGAGGCGTATAGCCAAAAACGTCTAAACCATACTGTTCTCCCGTCAGCAAGATAACGCCCCTTGCTTGACCAACAATGAGGGCTGTTTTGGCATTGGTATTAAAAAACAACTCTTCTACAGCCATATTATCTGGTGTGAAACGACTCAACAGCTCTTGAAGAGATTTAGACAAAACATGTAACCGCTTGGAAAGAGGTGTATGGGCCTTGGTTATGATGGCACCTACATAGATTAAGTGAAGTTTGTGACCTATTATATCAACAATGCCAACACCAGTAGTGGCGATGCCAGGGTCAACACCAAGTATCCTCATGGTGGTATTTTAGCATGATGTTGACTATTATGTACGTCATTATGACAGGTCAATCGATATATGTTGGACTGGTTGGATCGAATGGATCTGGAAAATCTGAAGCATGTCGGTATCTTGAGACCCTTGGATTTGAGACGTTTTCCTTGTCGGATATCGTCAGACAAGAAGTGAAAAATCGATCACTCTCTATGGACAGAAATTCTCTTATCGAAACAGCAAATGCATTAAAAATTCAGTACGGACAAGATTATTTAGCCGAACAAGTGCTTAAAGCAGCCTCAGAAAAAGGTGCCGAAAAAATAGTATTTGATAGCATCCGAAATCTGGATGAAATTCAGTTTCTTAAAACCCATGGAACACACTTTCTTGGCATAGACGCACCTATTGAAAAGCGGTATGAACGTATTCAAAAGCGTAAACTAGAAAGAGACCAAATTGACTTCGAGACGTTTAAAGTACATTGTATAAGAGAAATGTCAGGAAAAAGTTCTGGTCAACATATTGAAAAGGCATTGAGAAAATGTGCGCTGGTTATTAATAATATCGGAGAATTGACGGCGCTGCATCACCAGATTGATCAATTTTTGGAGAATACATTTGGAGCAACCTGATGGGTTTCTTCATACGTCTCTTACCGTTCAGGGCGGTGTTCCTCTAAAGGGGACTGTTTCTGCTTCAGGCTCAAAAAATTCAGCCCTTCCTATTATGGCCGCAACTATTTTATTGGATGGAGAAACAGAGCTCACCAATGTCCCTTATTTAAGCGATACCATCATGATGTCTAGAATGTTAAATGCGTTGGGTATACGTGCTGAGTTTCATTCTAATAAGCGGTTTAAAATACGTAATTCTGGACGCATAAAGCCGATTGCACCTTATGAATTGGTCACTGCCATGAGAGCCTCTTTTTTTGTGGCAGGTCCTATTTTAGCCCGTATTGGGATGGCTAAAATTCCTTTGCCGGGAGGATGCGCCATCGGAGCTCGGCCAATTAACCTCCACCTCAAAGGGTTTGAAGCGATGGGAGCAGAAATTCGGTTGGAACATGGCTTTGTTTTTTTGAAGGCAAATGAACTACATGGTGCAAAAATTAACTTAGATTTTCCCTCAGTAGGTGCCACTGAAAATATTATGATGGCAGCAAGCCTTGCTAAGGGAACCACTATCATTGAAAATGCAGCTAGAGAACCTGAAATAACAGACTTGGGACAGTTTTTAGTAAAAGCAGGAGCAAAAATTTCTGGCTTTGGTACGCAAACAATTGTTATTGAAGGGGTCGAAAGATTAAACGGTACACATTACGATGTAATATCTGATCGAGTAGAGGTTGGAACACTTCTTATTGCTGGAATTGTTACAAAGGGAGATGTCACTGTGAAAAATGCATGTGTAGATGATTCTGAGCCACTGATACAAAAATTAAAAGAATCCGGCGTGGATATTTCAACCGGGCCAGACTGGATACGTGTAAAGCCAAATGGAGAACTGAAATCTACAGATATTGTAACCCTTCCTTTCCCAGGATTTCCTACGGATATGCAAGCCCAAATGATGACCCTTCTGTCTCTTGCTAAAGGAACCAGTATGATTCAAGAGTCGATTTTCGAAAATCGATTTAACCATGCACATGAATTAAAAAGAATGGGAGCCAATATCAAACTAGATCACAATAAAGCCGTTATAATCGGTGTTAATTCGTTGTCTGGAGCAGATGTTAAAATCACTGATTTACGTGCGGGTGCCGCTTTAATTCTAGCTGGATTAGCAGCGGAAGGGCATACAAATGTATTTGGCTTGAATTTTCTAAAAAGAGGGTACGAAAATTTACCGGGAAAATTAAGAGAGCTTGGCGCTCAAATTGAAGAGCAATCTACCTAAGGAGGTAATCAATGAAACATACACTTTCATTCACAAAAATGCAGGGTCTTGGAAATGATTTCATTATCATGGATGGTATTTCTCAACGATTTAATGATGTTGATTTAAGTCGGCTATCCATTAGACTTTGTGACCGACACTTTGGTATTGGAGCGAATGGTCTCATTATTTTGGAAGAATCAAAACAATCTGACTTCAAGATGAGTATTATAAATTCAGACGGATCCATCCCTGAAATGTGTGGTAACGGTATTCGTTGCCTTGCGACATATATTTATGATAATGAGCTGTCCAGAAAAACTGTTTTTTCAGTCGAAACATTAGCTGGCATCATTGTTCCTGGGTTGGTCATTCAAGATGGCAAAGTCGT
>JABSQL010000192.1 GCA_013215865.1 Candidatus Margulisiibacteriota bacterium | reverse complement strand
TTATTCTCAATCTCACCCAATTCAGGTATGATGCTAAATGCAGCCTCTTTTAACGCATTTGGACCGGGAGTTTGGGTTGATATCCAAGAATTATCTTGCTGAGAAAGCGTATCTTGGCTTAATTGGTCAAACTTCTGATAAATTTTTGGTGTGTCTGCTTTTTTCTGAGGATTTATAAGCAAATAGTAGGATGGTTTGATGGGTTTAAGTGGTTTGATAGCATCACCTATTCCTGTCACAAGGGATGTTCCTCCTTCTATTAAAAATGGTATATCTGTGCCGAAATGCAGCGATTCCTGTTGTAGCTTCTGTGTAGACCATCCCCATCCACATGATTGATTGAGAAATTGCAAAATTCCTGCTGCATTCGTACTCCCCCCACCTAATCCACCGCCAACAGGGATTCTTTTTTGTAATTGAATGGTGAGTCCAAAAGGGATCATAGATTTATAATGCTCACATACTTTAATGATAAGGTTTTGATGGTTAGTAGGAATAGATTTATTGTTACAAGAAAGGGAAATTTCTAAACTGTTTGGGTAACAGGCAATATGAAAAGTATCTGCCAATGACACGGATTGAAAGATTGACTGAATAGGGTGATAGCCATTGCTTCTTGGCCGAGATACAAGTAAGCCAAGATTTATCTTTGCATAGACATTAAAACGATACGTTAGAGGCTGAGACACATGCTACATGATGTTATCTGTAAATGTGGTTATTTTATACTTTTCCTTTAATTGTTTTAAGTAGTTGGAAAAAACCTCTGTCTGTTTTTGATTCTGTACGGTTCTAAATATTTGATCTTTAGCTTGATCATAACCTACTTTAGGGCGAGTACTGACATCCATAAGTTTAATAATATGGTATCCAAACTGTGTTTTAACAGAAGACGAAATACTTCCTTTTCTTCCGATGCCAAAAGCCGCTTTTTCGAATTCAGGAACCAGCATACCCGGAACAAACCATCCCAGCTCTCCGCCTTTGGATTTGGTTGCTTGATCTATGGACAGTTCTTTTGCGAGATTTGAAAAATCATCACCTTTTTGGAGTCTTGCAATAATGGACTTTGCTTCTTTCTCTGAAGAAACTAATATATGTTGAGCCCGTCTTTGTTCCACAGATTTAAACAAATTAACATTCTTGGAATAGTAGGCCTTTAAATCTTCATCACTCACTTGTACATTCTTTTGAATTTTTTCACGAATAAGCATATTTACCAGGATTTGATTGGTTTGAATAACATACTGATCTTGTTTATCAAAGCCCAATTTTTTGGCTTCTTTTAGTAGGATATGATAATTTACTAAGGTGATGAGTAATTGATTCTTTTGTTGTTTTTCGTCTACACCTTGGGTTTTGGGGATCATTTTGAAACGGGCATTCAAATTGTCTATTGTTATAACGTCATTATTAATTTTTGCCACGACATCTTTCTTCTCCTCGCATCCTGTGATATTGATGAGTGAGATAGAAATGATGATCAAGGATACATACTTAAAATGGGTTTTCATAGATTATTCCTCCTACAGGATATTGTAACTAACCTCTATTCTAATCCTAAATGAAATGCTTTTGCAAGTCATTATTGTTTTTGATTAGTTTTCCAGATATATATTTCTTTAGATAAACTTGCAATAAATGATTTTGCAAATAAGTCATGGCTTTGGTGAGAAGTTAGGATAGTCAGAATGTAAGGCGAGGGGGTGGAAAAGACGATTCCTATATCATGTTGAACATTCTTTAGCGTCCCCGTTTTATGTGCAATTTCAATTGATTTTGGGAGATGTTTAGGAATGCCCCAGGTATAATGCTGCTGTGTTAGAATTTGGAGCATCGTCTGACTGGCTTGAGAGGAGACGAGGGTTTTATTGTATAAGAGATGCAAAATATGCGAGATATCTTTGGCAGTTGTTGTATTAAGCCCCTTAGAGTTGAGTAAATCAGGTGTTCCGATTACCGTATTTGTGAGGCCGATTTCTTGACATGTATTATTGATCGATTTGAGTCCAAGTTTCCGGATGAGCATGTGGGTGGCTGTGTTATCAGAGTATATCATCATCAGCTCGATTAATGATATTACATCTACCTGGGTATTATCGGGTAAATATTTGAGTTTTCCTGATCCATCGGATTTATCGGTGTGTAACATGGTTAACAAATCTGAAGCTTTAATTCGACCTTTATGGATTTGGCTGAAAGTTTCAACCATTATGGGGAGTTTTATAATGCTTGCAGGATCAAATATATGTTCAGCATTCATCGCTACCGATGTGTTATTTTCCAAGTCATGAAACACCACTCCTACAACAGAATCAGGGAATTGGGAGGATACGTTTATAATCCGTGCTTGAAGCTCAGATTCCCGAAGTGATATGCTTTGACAGAACAAAAAGAAAGCAAATAGTGATACTAAAGACGATACAAGCCATACAGAACCCTTTATTTTGAACGTAGGGCGAGGTATGGGTCTAATCTTTTAAATCACTTCTTAATAAATTGATGCGGTTCTGGTTATCAATCTCATTCACAATGACGGGAATAACTTGTCCCATTTCTAACTCATCTTCAACTCGGTCAATGCGACGTTTTGCAATTTTGGAGATATGTAATAGCCCTTCTTTCCCGGGTACTAGTTCAATAAAGGCTCCGAAATTGGTGATTTTGACGACTTTGCCATCAAATGCATCGTTTATTTCGACATCTTTAGTAAGAATGAGAATCATTTGTTTTGCTTTATTTAAGCAGTCACTGTTTTTAGATGAAATTGACACTTCCCCTTTTGGTCCATCTGTAATGAATATATCTGTGCCTGTTTCTTCCTCAATTTTTTTGATCATTTTGCCACCTGGGCCGATGATCAGACCTACCTTTTCGGGATCAACGTAAATGAATTCAATTCGAGGCGCACGTTCTGATATCGAGTCTCTGGGTTTTTCTATAACTTCAAGCATTTTATCTAATATGTGTAACCGTCCTTCTTTGGCTTGATATATCGCTTTGTTTAAAATATCTTCAGATATTCCACCTACTTTAATATCAAGTTGTAGTGCTGTAACGCCTTTCTTTGAACCTGCGACTTTAAAATCCATATCGCCATAGTGGTCCTCAAGGCCTTGGATATCGGAAAGAACAACATAGTCTTGTTGGTCATCGATTAACAACCCCATTGCAATGCCTGATACAGGACGTTTGATTGGAATGCCACAGTCCATTAAGCATAAGGTGCCTGAGCAAACAGAAGCCATAGAAGAAGAACCATTTGACTCTAATATTTCAGATACGATACGAATTGTATAGGGGAAATCTGAATAATCTGGCAAAATTGATTTGATGGCGCGTTCTGCGAGTGCACCATGTCCCAATTCTCTTCGTCCGGTTCTCAAAAAACCAACTTCACCGACTGAAAAGGGAGGGAAGTTGTAATGAAAATAATATTTCTTTTTATCGGAATTACGAAGATCATCCTGGATTTGTTCATCTATTGGGGTTCCAAGTGTAACGATTCCCAAGCTTTGCGTCTCACCACGAGTAAAAAGGGCAGATCCATGGGGAGCAGGTAACACACCAACTTCAGATGATATAGAGCGCACTTCATCCAGAGAACGTCCATCCGGTCGGATTTTATGACGAATAATAGTGTCTCGAATCTGCTCTTTTTTAAGCTTTGAAAAAATGGACTTGACCAAGTGTTCATTACTTGCATCATCATTTATAAATGATTCTGTACTTTCCTTTTGTAAGTTAGACAGAAAATCTTCTATTTGTTGCTTATCTCCTGACTGAAGGTTTGTTTCAATTTTATTCCCCATGAGCGCTTTCATTTTGTCCAAAATGTCTGAGTCTGATTCTGGGGGTAAGACATCTACTTTGACAGGTGATACTTGTTGAACAAGGGTTTCCTGCATTGCGACTGTTTGCTTAATAGATTCATGAGCCAGTTTTATAGCCTCTAGTATAATTTCTTCGTCTACTTCATCTGCACCCGCTTCTACCATTAATATGGCGTCTTTAGTACCCGCCACGATGATATCAAGATCACTCTTTTCCATTTCTTCGTTAGAAGGGTTTACTTTCAGTTCTCCATCAATCCGACCCACAAATGCAGCCCCAATTGGGCCTGAAAAAGGTATGTCAGAAACGCTAAGCGCTGCAGATGCTGCGATAATGCCCAGGAAATCAGGCGATAGATCTGAATCATAGGATAGAATAGTGACAATAACTTGCAATTCATGAGAAAACCCCTCAGGAAAGAGCGGTCGTATCGGCCGATCAATCAACCGTGCACTTAGTGTTGCGCTGGTACTTGGTCTGGCTTCTCTTTTGAAAAACCCTCCTGGAATTTTTCCTGCGGAGTACATTTTTTCAGAGTACTCAACAAATAAAGGAAGAAAGTTAATATCTTCTTTGGGTGTTTTAGACATCACAGCGGTTGCCAATAATACAGCATCTCCACAACGAATGGTAACAGACCCATTTGCCTGCTTGGCCATTTTACCTGTTTCTAATTCAATTTCTCTTCCATTAATATTAGCTGAGACTTTTTCTGACATTTTTTAACCTTCCTTACGTATTAAGTTTGAATTTATAATTTCGAAATATATAGTCGTTTATTTCTTTTTGAGTCCTAGTGCAGATGTGATTTTGATGAATCGATCGTTGTGATTGAGATTTAGATATTTTAGTAAACGCCTTCTTTTCCCAACCATCATCAATAGCCCTCTTCTTGAGTGATGGTCTTTTTTATGCACTTTAAGATGTTCTATAAGGAGATTGATTCGCTCAGTAAGTATGGCTATTTGGACTTCTGAAGAACCCGTATCAGATTCGTGGATTTTGTATATTTCTACAATCTCCTTTTTTTCTTTGTATTTAATTAAACTCATTCAAAAAACGCCTCCATCGGGTGTAACTTTTTATTTCTAATATTCTATGTTGGGTAACATGCTAACACAACAAGGGTAGTCAGGCAATACAGTCTGAGCTATAATTTTTTGGCAACTATGAGCGTGCTACAAGTTATAACCGTGCCTAATCCGCTATTGAAGCAAGTGACAGTGGACGTTAACACTTTTGATGAGAAGCTTCAACAGCTGGTCTTCGATATGTTTGAAACAATGGCTCATTATCAAGGAGTAGGGCTTGCAGCGCCCCAAGTAGGTATTTTACAATCTCTTGTTGTAATAATGTTTGAAAAAAAAGAGCTGATTCTCATTAACCCAGAAATAATATTTACGGATGGGCAGTGTGTTGACGAGGAAGGTTGCTTAAGTATTCCAGGCTTGAGACGCCAAGTTGAGAGAGCTGAAAATATTATTGTGAATGCTTTTGATGTGGTTGGAAACCCGATTCAAATAAAAGAGGAGGGGTTTATGGCCCGTATTATTCTACATGAGATAGATCATTTGCGTGGCATATTGATAACGGATAAAAAAGAAATACTAAGTGAGGGTAGCGAATAGTGTGGATTGTATCATTAAAATCAAAAATAGCTTACGCAAAGATTACCCATAAAGATCTTTATTATGTGGGTAGCATTACGATTGACCAAACAATTATGGAACGAGCAAACATACAAATGAATGAACAAGTTCAAATTGTTAACATTAATAATGGGGCCCGCTTAGTAACATATGTCATACCCGGACAACGAGACACCGGAATCATTGGTTTAAATGGCCCTGCGGCTAGGACATGTGAAATTGGAGATGACATATTCATATTGTCTTATGCACATATTGATCCTCAAAAAGAGTCATTGAATCCCATTGTTGTTAATATGAAACAGGATCATTCTTAGACATGTCTATCTATCCTCAGTCACTATCCACTGACACATCTGGGTCTTATATATTGTCTGGAATTTCGTTAACGGAATTAGCACAGGTGCACGGAACGCCTCTATTTGTCATGTGTGACCAAACCATACGTCATCAAATACGTAGATATAAACACGTATTAGATAAAGATTATCCTAACTATCTGATTGCCTACGCCGGGAAGGCAAATTTAACAGTGGGCCTGTTGAATGTGATGTCAGAAGAAGGTATTGGTGTTGATGTGGTATCTGGGGGCGAAATTCACACCGCCTTGAAGAGTAAAATGCTTCATGAAAAAATTGTGTTTCATGGCAATAATAAATCTATTTCAGAACTAGAGCTTGCTTTATCGAATCATATTCGAATCGTTATCGATAATCACACTGAGGCTCTTCGTATTCAGAAGTTGTGTAAAGAGAAAGGATACAAAGCAAGGGTCATGCTTAGAATGAAACCAGAAATTGAAGCGCATACCCATGAATATATTAAGACAGGACACATAGAATCTAAATTTGGTATTCGTAAAGAAGAGATGGTGTTAGTGATCAAAGAGTTGATAAAAGAACCCAACATCTCTGTATTAGGTATTCATGGGCATATTGGGTCTCAAATATTTGATGTGGCTCCTTTTGAAGATTTAGTGAATATTATGGTCAGTCAATATGATCGTATC
>JABSQL010000191.1 GCA_013215865.1 Candidatus Margulisiibacteriota bacterium | reverse complement strand
GGACTGCTAATTTAAAACAGACAATCATATAGATGCTTGTAAAATAACAGGAACAAAGAGAGTTCAACCATGACAGGATGATTGTGATTTAGTTATGGGTCAAAACTAGTTTTTTTACCCCTTTCTAGGTGGGTCATTTTTCAACGCAACTTTGCCCATTACATGGGTCATTTTTGCATGCGATTCAACAACCTTAGAGCACCTTTTCGAGGGAATATTTAATTGGCCCCTTCTTCTTAGAACAAAAAACTCCCAAAAAAACGTAGTATTCCCATTTTCCCATTATACTTTAGAATACCTGTAATGTTGAGTGATGGTTGAGAACTACAAATCTTGGGCATAACTTAATTACAAATAAAAATTAGTATTTTAAGGAGTAATATATGGCTAAAAAGGGAAAACGCTTAGAGGTAACTAAAGAATCTGATTCAGGAAGAAATTTGGAATTTATAGATAAAATAACTGGAGAAAAATTCACACGGCCAAAAATTGTAGAAAGAATTAAAAAAGGAGATTATTCAGATTATCATATTAGGAAAGTCAACGGACTTGAAACTCCTGTATCAAACCCTGATGGAAAAGAAGGCAACAATTTAGGTTGAAAATAGTTAAACAAAGGCACCGTAAAATATCTTGTATTAATCATCATTATGAGACATCTAGTTATTCAAGTGCCAGGTTAGAGTAGACTTCAAACTGACGTCAGGCAACCATCAAATATGTGTCAGAATAGAGTTGGTATTGTATTTAATTGACAAAATAATCTGAGGGTTATAGAGTTTATCCTGACACTATGGCGAAAAATATAGGTAAAAGAATCGGGTATATTCGTATCAGCTCAATAGACCAAAATCATGAGAGACAGCTTGACGGATTCGATTTTGATAGATGCTTTATTGATAAGGCATCTGGAAAAGACACAAACTGGCCCCAGTTAAAAGAGATGCTTAACTATGTACGTGATGGGGATATGGTGGTTGTCCATAGTATGGATCGATTAGCAAGAAATTTGGATGATCTGCGAAAATTGGTTCAGCAACTCACAAAACAAAAAGTAAAGGTCGAATTTTTGAAAGAAGGACTTACCTTTACCGGTGAAGATGCGCCAATGTCAAAATTGTTATTATCTGTAATGGGTGCATTTGCTGAATTTGAGCGCACATTAATTAAAGAACGACAAATGGAAGGAATAGCCCTCGCAAAAAAGAAGGGGAAATATAAGGGACGAAAGCCTATCTTATCATCTGATCAAGTTAAAGAAATAAAGGAGAGATCTGCCAAAGGTGACAAGAAAACTCATATTGCCTGTGACTATGGGATTAGTCGGGAGACATTGTATCAATATCTGAGGAGGTAGCCTTGGATGCATTCATTTTATTTTCTCCCACAGGATGTATTAGATCTTAGCTATAGAATTTATCTCCTGAGGGAGCCTTACTTAATGTTTTTCTATTTAGAAAATCAGCCAAACAGTGAAGGGAAGATAACCTGGTCTCAATGGAAATATAAGAGATATTGCGACATTAAAATAGACTTAGTAATAACTTATATAATGCCGTGGTCTTAATTGTTTCCAACAGGTAGAATATATAAATGACAGATAACACACTATCAGTAGTTATTTCGTTTGAAACCATTCGGAGTAAGATTTATTTTGTTCGTGGAAAGAAGATTATGCTAGATCGTGACTTAGCAAACTTATATCAAGTAAAGCCGATTGCTCTTCGGCAGCAAGTAAAACGAAATCTCAAGAGCTTTCCTGAAGACTTTATGTTTCAGCTCAATGAAAAAGAAGTAGAAACTATGCTATCACAAAATGTGATACCTTCGAAAAAAAGCCTAGGAGGTTCATTACCTATGGTTTTCACAGAGCAAGGCGTTGCAATGCTCTCAAGCGTACTAAAGAGCCAAAGAGCACGACAGGTAAACATTATGATTATGAGAACATTCGTGAAGATTAGAGAAATGATGTCTAGTCATAAAGACCTTCAAGAAAAGATCGGTCAATTAGAGCGAAAGTACGATCAACAGTTTAAAGTAGTATTTGAAGCAATTAAGCACATTATCTATACAGAAGAGAACCCTAAAAAAATAGGATTTATATCAGAATGAGAACTTGTAATATTAGAAACTTCATCTAAAAATCCCCTTCTCAGTGGCCAGACAAAAAAAGGTTAAAGAACTTGAATAATATTGCTATTTCCCAGATGAAAAGTCTTGTTGGAAATAAGTTAATAAAGAAGATAAATTAAGAGTCTATAATAAACCCTATCAAGACTTAAATCATACAATAGTGATCCAAATTAAACCATGAAATAAAGGCATAAGTGTCCAGAGAAAACGATCGTTTATTTTGGACACTTTCTAATCATCCAGAAGGGAAATTATAGGATGGGAAAAGGCTCTCTTCTCCTTCTAACGGCCTCATCTCACACCACAATTTAATTGACATACCCTTCCTAATTCTTATTTTACTTAGATTCTGAATCCCAAATCCTTAATCCTCTATTTGGCGAGAACACTGTGATTTGTAATAATCATCTTCTATTCTATCTTTCATAAGTTCAGCTTTTTCCTGCTGTCCTTTTTCATGAAAGCGAACTGCAGTTCTCAACTTACTTAAGTCATCCGTAATACGTTCCGCAAATTCCATAGCTTTATCAAAGTGACCCTCATCTATAAGTTTTTTCACAATTTGAAAAGCACTTACAGTAGATATTCTGACAGTAGATATTCTGAAGGGATCCACATTTCTATCCATAATATCCTTAGCTAAATTTATAAACTGTGGCATATCCTGACTGACTAAATCCAGACATATACCTAATAGTCCAGTAACATACACTCCCTTATTAGCACCTATTTCTCTAGCATTGATTGAGTTGAGTTCACTCTCGCTATCTATAATTAGTAGGCCAAGAGCCACATTACGTTTACCTTTACTTAAGGCTTTAAGGAAAGTTCCTGTTAAAGATTGTGCCCTTGGAACTGCGTACTTTGTTTGAGGATTAGCTACCATATATTCTAATGCTTCTTTTTTCCATTCGAGTTTTCGGGCTTCAAAACTATTCTGGACGGATCGAGAATTCCATTCCTTATTAAATCTATTTGAAACAGGAGCAAGACTTACATAATCAGATTCGTCAAAAAATTCAAAGGTACTTCTCAATAAACCATCAGGGAGTTTATTAAGAATCTCATTGCTATCAAGTTGATTATCAACCTTTTTTTCATCATCAGTTGCTACAGTCCCAATATCCAATAGAGGTTCTACAAGAACGGATCACAAGAAACTCATATTTGAACACCTCAACTTCAAACAATTTGAAGAATCGGCCCCCTCTTTTCAAAAATGGCTAAACATACAGTCAAAATTGGG
>JABSQL010000190.1 GCA_013215865.1 Candidatus Margulisiibacteriota bacterium | reverse complement strand
GTGCTCAATGTGGTCTAAGGTGTACGGGTTTCCATCAACATGTATCGCTGGGCGCTTCCATACAGATTTAAACAGTGACCGGGCAGTCCGGATACTATCTAATGGATAATGGGAAATCACCATATGAATGGTGGCGATATTATACACATTTGTCCAAAAAGCCAATTTGTCTTCATCTGTTTTTAGAGTGTCTAAATCAACTCTATCTACCAAGGCCAATAGAATATCAAATTTTGGGTTTGATTTAATCCTTTTATAATTTATAAGAGCAAGCGTGACCCCATTCTTTTCCCCTTGATGAACATTTTCTTGTAAAATTTCTTCCCAAACGGTTTCATAATAGAGGGAAGTCTCTGATTGAACGGCGACAGTTAAGGGCAAAATCATCATGATGATGCCACAAAGAACGATGCCTAGCCGTGAGAATATCATGACGTGGTTTCACCCTGACAAGAAGAGCCCGCACCCGCAGTACACCCATAACAGTGATTGTTAATCACAATATTCCGTTTAAGGAGCGCATTAAGGTCAAAATCGCGAATATGCTTGGGGGCATTTCCGGATAGGGGCAGTTCCAGCATTTGGTTGAAATCACAGTCGTATAATCTGCCATCCCAACCGACAGAAAGGGTGTTTTTGCACATGACATTCTCTACAGTAGCAGGGTTATAGGCATTTACAAGAACAGACATGTAGGAATCATATTGGTTTGACTGTATCAGATAGTCCAGGAACCGGCTGATGGGTAAATTGGTAATACAAAACAACTGGTTAAAGATAATTCCATGTTCTTCTGAAAAGTGGCGTTTATAATCTTCTTCGAGTGGGGATTGTGGTCCCGGCAAGAAGGCCCCCACAGGGTTATGTACCAAATTCAGTATGAGCCCAGTGTTAGGATGACCATATCCTTTGGCGTTGAGTTTATGAAGGGCGTCGATGCTGCGTTTGAAGGTTAACTTTCCCCGTTGTTTATCTGTTGTTTCTTCTGTGTAACACGGAATAGAGGCGACCACACACACATTATTCTCTGCAAAAATATCAATAAATTTGGCATACTTGGGTACCCGTAATATGGTTAAATTTGACCGAACGATAATGGTTTTATTAAGGGGTGCCAGCTTTTTTATAAACCATTCGAGGTGGGGGTTCATTTCAGGAGCGCCGCCTGTTAAGTCGATGGTGGATGCCCCGGATTCTTTGATTTTTTCAAGGCACATTTCAAACGTATCCCGAGTCATATTTTCCTCTATTTTATCCGGGCCTGCTTCTACATGACAATGCGAACAGGTCATATTGCAGAGCTTGCCCACATTGATTTGGAAGATATCTAAAGGAGAAGGTTGGAGGGGAAATTGAGAGGATTGATGCAACTTATTGCCAAAAAACTCTATCGAGTCAGAGTGAGATAAGTGACGGACTTGATCACGGGGCTGCATGAGATGATATTAACATAAGGACAAGCTTGATGCTATAATCACCTCCGTTATGACCCATTTAAAATATGATGCCAATCAGGGAACCGTTTTAAAAGAATCCCATTCTCATGAAGATAATATTGCAAGCCATATAAAAAATGTGATAGCGGAATTGGGAGAGGACCCTCAACGTGAAGGGCTCAAAGATACCCCCAAACGTGTGAGTCAATCTCTGTCATTTCTTACCAAGGGATATCGTGAAAATGTAGAAGAGATTCTGAATGGGGCCGTGTTTGAATCTAATATGGACGAAATGGTGATCGTTAAAGATATTGAAGTGTATTCGTTATGTGAGCACCATTTACTGCCCTTTTTTGGTCAATGTCATGTTGCCTATATTCCCAAGGGAAAGATAATGGGCCTGTCAAAGGTGGGTCGTATTGTTGAGATGTATGCCAGGCGGTTACAAGTCCAAGAAAATCTCACCATGCAAATTGCCAAAACGATTCAGGAAGTCACATCCAGTTTGGGCGTGGGCGTGGTGATGGAGGCCAAGCATCTGTGTATGATGATGCGGGGCGTCCAAAAACAAAACTCAATGATGACCACCAGTTGTATGTTGGGTCATTTTCGAAATGACCATAAAACTCGGGCCGAATTTTTAAGTTTGATTAAGCAATAAATCCATGATTCATATCGAAAATATACGGGTCTCAGCCATTGTTGGTGTTCATCCGGAAGAACGGGTAAAGAAGCAAGACATCATGATCAATATTTGGTTACATCTAGATCATTCGCCCTCTATTCAGTCAGATTCTTTAGATCATGCGGTGGATTATCAACGTATTGCCGACCAGGCGGTAGAGACAGTGTCAGCCTCTCAGTTTCAATTGATTGAAACCCTTTGCCAAAGGCTTTTGTCCCAAATCCTGGAAGATAAAATGATCACAAAAGCCACGGTAAAGGTCGGAAAGCCACACGCCCTGTCTGTTGCAGATAGTGTATCGGTGACCTTAACAGAAACCCAGTAGGTTTCTCCAGATTACCATTCCAGTGATCCGGACTGATATTCTCTAACGGTTCCTTCAAAAAAGTTGACTTCAATCATATTTCCCTGGGTAAATTCATCAATCCAAGGAAAGGGGTTTTTGCTGTTCCAGACAGGTTTAAGGCCGATGGCTTTGAGGCGGTTATCGCCGGTAAACTGTATGTAATCTTTTAAGTCTGTGGGTGTGAGGCCCAGAATACCTTCTTTAATACAAGAAGCGCCCCAGGTATATTCCATTTCAACCGCATCAATCACATTTTGTGTGATTTGTTTTTGGAATTCATCTGTCCAAAGTTCGGGTTGTTCAGCTTTAATGGTGTTTGAGATATGAATAAACAATTTAAGATGCATATCTTCATCTCGATTAATGAATTGTATCATTTCGGCACTGCCTGGCATTTTATTATTTCGTTTCAGAACATAGAAAATGAGGAATGCGCTATAAAAGTAAATGCCTTCCAAAATGATATTTCCAATACAGGCTTCCAAGAACATTTGATCGTTATGTAATGTACCCGTTTTGAATGAAGCGTCCGCAAT
>JABSQL010000019.1 GCA_013215865.1 Candidatus Margulisiibacteriota bacterium | reverse complement strand
CCTTGGCCATAGACCGGGCAAAAGCCTTGTTTGGTTCTGAAGCCGCGAATGTTCAGCCTCATTCAGGTGCGAGTGCGAATCTGGCGGTGTATTTTACGTTTTTAGAACCTGGAGACACTATAATGGGAATGAACCTGGCTCATGGGGGTCATCTCACTCATGGTTCTCCTGTTAATATCTCGGGAAAATATTTTAATGTGATTCCATATGGCGTAGATAAAGAATCAGAACGCATTAACTATGATGAAATAGAGCGATTGGTCATGGAACATAAACCCAAGATGATTGTATCTGGTGCGAGTGCCTACGCTAGAATCATTGATTTTGAACGCATTGGAAATATTGCTAAAAAAGCAGGAATAATCCACTTTACAGATATGGCCCATATTGCAGGATTGGTCGCAGTTGGCCTTCATCCAAGCCCTGTTCCTCATGCGGACGTGGTCACTACGACCACTCATAAAACCCTTCGGGGCCCCAGAGGTGGGATTATTTTGTGTAGAGAAGCGTATATTAAACAGATTAATAAATCGGTTTTTCCTGGCCTTCAAGGTGGGCCTCTTATGCATGTTATTGCGGCCAAGGCAGTGGGTCTCAAGGAGGCCGTGTCAGATTCTTTTAAGGCGTATCAAAAACAAGTGATTAAAAATGCAGCAGCGCTGGCTGCTTCGTTAGCAGATAAAGGGTTTCGTTTGGTGTCTGGAGGAACAGATAATCATCTGGTATTGGTGGATTTGCGTCCCAAGAGTTTGACCGGTAAAGAAGCAGAGCATCAATTAGATGAAATTGGTATCACAGTGAATAAGAATGCGATTCCATTTGATCCCGAAAAACCCTTTGTTACCTCTGGGATTCGGATTGGCACACCTGCCCTCACGGCAAGAGCAATGGGTGAAGCTGAAATGCATGAAATTGGATGCATTATTGGGGATGTACTAGATCCTGGTTATAATGAAGATATGAGTGCAAAAATTAAACAGCGGGTTTTGGATTTGTGTGATCGTTTCCCTCTTTATCCCGATATCGAATGAAGCAAATTGGGTTCTTAGGCCCTGAAGGTACATTTTCACATGCTGCTGCCAAGAAGTATAAGAAAGCGAATGCCTTGTCAGCCAAACTTATTCCTAAGTCAACATTTGTTGATCTGTTTGTTAGTTTAGAGGCCAATCATTGTGAAGAGATATTATTACCTATAGAAAATTCCGTTGGCGGATCTGTGTCTGGAAGTATGGCCCTTCTGACAGAGCATCATCAAGTGACTATTTTGTCAGAAGTGGTGTTAACCATAGATAATTTTTTAATGGGTGACCCTAAAGATGAGGGAAAAACAATGACAGATATTGTGTCCCATCCTCAGCCATTGATGCAGTGTGCAAACTATCTTCATCAACATTTTCCGAATGTAACGCTGCATCACGCATTTTCTACTGCACAAGCCGTAGAGATGATGAAAAAGATTCAAGAAAAATCGGATACTAGAATCGTTTCTGTGATTGGAAGTGATGCGATTGCCCAAGTATTCAATTTGAAAATTTGGGATAAAT
Organism: Candidatus Margulisiibacteriota bacterium; assembly: GCA_013215865.1. Lineage (GTDB taxonomy): Bacteria > Margulisbacteria > Marinamargulisbacteria > DT-59 > DT-59 > DT-59. The sequence continues at coordinate 5,771 of JABSQL010000019.1, read as the reverse complement.
ACATTAATGATAAACCCAACAATACAACCCGATTTTTAATTATTTCAAAAAAGGGTGCAACCGCACCGACGGGTCATGATAAAACATCCCTCATCTTTTCTACTGCTAAAGATACTTCTGGCGGACTATATGATGCATTGGGTTCTTTTGCGAAGAGAGATATCAATTTAAGTATGATTACATCTCAGCCAACAAGAAATGCCTTGGGAGAATATGTGTTTTTTATAGATTGTGAGGGGCATTGCCAAGATAAAGATGTCAAAAATGCTTTAGAAGACATTCAAGCCCAATCCTTATTTTTTAAATTTTTGGGTTCCTATAAAAGAGAAACACCGTGATAGATCCTGCGTTGATAAGAGAAGATCCAAATCGGGTCAGAAAACACTTAGTGAATCGGAGATTTCCTGCAGATGCATTAGAAATGTTTATTTCATTAGATCGTGAATGGCGGGAGGAATTGCAAGAGGTAGAGTCGCTACAACATAAGCTCAAGACTGCCACCCCCAAGAGAAAACCAACAGACGAAGAAAAAGGGGAACTGTCAGAATTATCAGACATGATTCAAAGTAAGAAACGTGACTTAAAATCCTTAGAACAATCGAAAAATGAGTATGCGTTATCTATTCCCAATATATTGTCACATGACACCCCTCTTGGAGATTCAGATAAAGATAATGTTGAAATCCGAAAGGAGGGTGATATCCCAACCTTTGATTTTAATGTTCAGTCCCATGATGCATTAGCACAGTCTCTTAATCTCGTTGATTTTGAAAAGGCATCCCTAATTTCAGGGTCACGGTTTGCAGTGTTGAAAGGATGGGGGGCACGTTTGGAGCGGGCCTTGATCCACTTTATGTTAGACATGCATACAACATCTCATGGTTATGAAGAGTGTATGCCCCCTGTGTTGGTAAACTCAAAAGCCCTTCAGGGGACAGGGCAGCTTCCTAAATTTAAGGAGGATTTGTTTCACTGTGCCGACACAGACTTATGGTTAAGTCCAACCGCAGAAGTACAACTTACCAATTTATATCAAAATGCGGTCATTCCTGCTGGCGAGTTGCCTATTGCGTTGACGGCACATACAGCTTGTTTCAGAAGAGAGGCAGGGTCTTATGGCAAAGATGTAAAGGGATTGATTCGGTTGCATCAGTTTAATAAGGTGGAATTAGTACAATTGGTGCATCCAGACCAGTCGGAAAGAGTATTAACAGCGTTATTAACGCATGCTGAAAATATATTGAAGGCGTTGGCATTGCCATACCGGGTTGTGGAACTATGTTCTGCTGATATGGGTTTTTCTGCAGGAAAAACATTTGATCTGGAAGTTTGGTTCCCGTCGCAAAACTGTTATCGTGAAATTTCTTCTTGCTCGAATTTTTTCGATTTCCAAGCGAGGCGTGCTATGATAAGGTATAAAGATGTTGGGGGAGCTGTTGGATATCTGCATACAATTAATGGGTCAGGACTCGCCGTTGGCAGAACATTTGCTGCGTTGATTGAAAACTATCAAACAAAAATGGGAACGGTTAATGTACCTGGTGCTTTGAAGCCATATCTAGGAGTGGAAACTTTAACATGAAAGATAACAATGAGAAACTCATTCGATTTTTTAAGGCACTCGCAAACGAAGAACGCATTGAAATAGTAAAATTGCTCAAGAAAAACAAGGAAATGTTTGCCCAGGATGTTGAAAAGTATTTTTATTTGGAACAATCTACAACATCCCATCACTTAAATACCCTTAAGAAGGCAGGTATTACTAAATCAAGAAAAGAAGGACGGAATATTTATTATGCGATTGATTTTGAAGGCTTTCAAAAATTATGGACGACATTTGAAAAAATTATCAATAGGTGAATAGAAAAATGGATAAAAAGAAATTATCAGTAGCAAAGCAAAAATCTAAATCCAAGGTGAAATCCCAAGCGATTAAGCTTGAGTTAAACCCTTTTGGAATACAGAAAGAAAAAACATATAAGCAATTTCAAACAGTATTAAAAAATATATTGCCTCATATTGGACGTGATGAAGAGAAAATAATTCAAGCGGAGGTCATGCTCGCTCTAAAGCTCGAAGGTGTTATAGGGAAAGAATTGAGCAGTGAAGATTCTAAACTGATTAATATCATTAAAGATTCTATTTTGTTGACTGAAGGTCAAAAAGAGCAAGCCTTGATGGTGGCCGATCGAATGATGAAACATACATCTTAATTTTTCATGGAAATTCCTGGGTCTTCTCACGGAGCGCATCATAAGGCAGGTAGCGGAGGCGGCGAAAGAAACGCAGGGGCCATGCAATCATCAGAGGCATTTTCAAAAGAGCTAAAGCGCAAAAAAAAATTACTCCATGAACAAAAAAAAGTTGAAGAGAAGGGTTCTGTAAGTGAGTCCACTCTTTCAAAAGAAAAGCAGGCTATTGAAAATGGCAAATTTATGAAGGAAGATGATTTGTATGAGCCGATACCGCAACATATTCGGCGATTAAAAAAGTTGGTGGGCTATTTTTTGAAATCTAAAGATTCTTAATTCAACAGTAAATTTGCAAGCTGGGTGTTCAAAAAGTGACCCGAGCGAAAGCCAATGACATGTCCAGTTATGGGTCGCTTTAGACCTAAAAGTGCAAGATCACCCAGTATGTCTAAGCATTTATGCAGGGCCAATTCATGTGTCATTCGAGGGGTGTTGAGGTAGGATTCTTTTCCAATAATCAACGCATTCTCTAAATGGCCCCCTTTGGCTAGATTTTGTTCTAGCAGTGCTTGAACTTCTGATTCAAACCCCCAAGTTCTTGCAGGTGCAATTTCAGTTTGAAATGAATCGGGTGTGATGATTACTGAAACAGTTTGTATGCCAACAAATACGTGACTCAGATCCAATATGTACGTAATTTGAAGATGATCACTGGGAATGATGCTAATGGTTTGATCTTTATCAATAATCGATTGTGGGCTGCTGATGGTGATGGGGGTGCGGGGCGTATTTAATGTCTGAATACCTGCGTTTAAAATTGCCTCAACAAAGGGTTGCGCGCTGCCGTCTAATATGGGGACTTCTTCGGTATCTATGGTAACGATGAGATTATCAATTCCCATGCCATAAGCAGCCGCCAAGAGATGTTCAGGTGTTTGTATGGCAACACCATCGTGTGTCAGGGTTGTTGCACGAGTGGTATGTGTTACATGGGATATGGTTGCAGGAATTTGTATGTTTTGATCTGAACGGATGAAAAGGATTCCTGTATCTGGCTTTGCAGGTGAAAGCGTGACATGTGCTTGTTTACCGGAATGAATGCCAACCCCTGATAGAGAGATTTCTTTTTGGATCGTTGTTTGAGTAGACATTACCTGTTAGGAAAGAAAAGGCGTTTGAAATATCTCGTAAGAGAGGGGGGGTGCTTCATTGCTGATATGATGGGCTTTATATTCTTTGTCAGTTGTAATGCCTTGTCTGACAAGGCCAGAAAATACAAAATCCAGGTTTATATTATTCGGTGTTTTGATAAATGAAGAGATGTCTTTAGGCGGACAATCTGGTGCGTAAATAGGGTGGTCAAGTTCACAAATAAGGGCATTATCCAATGTGAGTGCATAAACCACATGTCCATGGGACCCTTTTTTAAAGGCACACTTAAATAACAAGTCGTTATCTTGAATAGTAAAAGGGGCTGCTTTGAAAAAAAAGCCGTCTTCTTTTTCTACTTTGCCTTCCTTTATGATTAAGTGGTAACCCAATGTTTCTGTCATGGTGCCAATAATATACAGTGAGGGTGAGGCTGATGCAAGGTCATGCGTATTTTTCGAAAAGAGACTCTACTTTTTCGATGTTGATTTTGGGTTTTATATAATTTTCGTATCCGATCCAATAATGGAGCCAAATTTTTTGGCTATCAACGGCAAGGGATAAAATAATGAGATCTGGAAACTCTTTTTCTATGACACTATCGCTTATATCAATAATACCCTTCCCCTTAAGGGTCATAAATGCATCCATAGCAGAAATGCGAATGGGATCCTGCTTCCGATTCCCGCTGGGGTATTGTAATATACCTTTGTCATCAGTAATTTCTATGCGTTTCAGAGATGAATGTTCCATAGAGTAGGAAAGTGTAGCATTACTCCTAATTTGTGACCAGTTGCGTCAGGGGTTTATCTTCTAGAGGGTGGGTTAACTAAAGTTCTTCTGGACCAGAAATCCATACCTTCTAGGTCAAATTCATGCTGCATAATTTCAGAAACAGTTTTGGTTCGGGGATTGACCTTGTAAAGTGTTCTAGGGTTAGACACATACAGATACCCGTTGGGATGACGACCCAGCGTTTCTGCGCCAGAAGCGCCTTTAATGATCACCACCAGTTCAATTTCTCCTGTTTTGAGGCTTTTTATTCGCCAAATCTCGCTATCGGAGGAACGGTTCCGTAGAAAATAGGCGACCCCATCACTGCCAAAAGTGAACCCATCTACACGAAGCTTTTTGTCTGATTTTAATGTGACAACTTTGGTAACTTCAGCCGTTTTGGGATTAATTTTGATAACCGTATTATTTCGTTTTCCGATTCCGTATAAAGTATTGCCATTAAATTTGAGGCTGCATATTTCGTCTGCTGTATCTGCTTCAATACCTGTATCTCCAACAAGGGTAAGTTTTACATTTGTGGTGGCACTGCCGTCTAGCTGGTCTCTGAATATTTTATACAATATACTTTTGCCACTATTATTGATAACGTAAATATCGCCATTGGGAGCAACAGATAAGCCTTCAAAATGATATGAATCAGCTTCCACTTCAAGTAAGCCTTCTTCTTCTAAAATGGGTGTTTTTGCAGATAAATTGCAATAGAACAATTTTCCTAGATTATCTTCAATCATATACATTGTGCTCGTATTGCGGATTTCGGCCTGTACAGGATCGTTTAAGCTAGAAATGCTCATTAAAATAATGATCAACAATGTTTTGTACATAATATTCATATTATTTACCCCGTCAACGTTTAGATGGTTCTTCCCAAATTCTGCTTGAATTAAACCTTGAATTATTTATTCCATGTTCTTTTTAAAAAAGCATCTCTTCCAGAATGATACCGAAATAGTTTATATCGAATGGGGTTTTTTTTGTAATATTTCTGATGATATTCTTCTGCTTTATAGAAGGTTTCAAAGGGAGAAATTTCAGTAACAATAGGGACCTTAAATGTGCCGGATTTGTTGAGTTTTACCTTGGATGAAATGGACTGTTCTTTTTGAGACGCATCATGATAGAAAATTGCAGATCGGTATTGAGTTCCACGGTCATTGAATTGTCCACCGGGGTCTGTAGGGTCCATGCTTTGCCAAAAAACAGTCAAGAGTTGGTCATAAGTGATCAAAGCAGGGTCAAAAATAATTTGTACAGATTCAGTATGGCCCGTTATTCCCATACTCACTTCTTTGTAGGTTGGGTTGACAGTTTCACCACCAGAGTAACCAACGGTTACGGACAAAACACCTTCTAAAGAATCAAAGGGGTGTTCCATGCACCAGAAGCATCCGCCTGCGAAGGTGGCCTTATTCACTTTTTCCATGCCTAGATTGGGAGTATAAACAAGTAAGATAAACGCTAAACATAATAGTAATCTCATTATATCATTATCCATGATAGCATAGGAGAGTGGAAGGATTAGAGGTGGGGCCGACCGTCTCTCGCAGCCCCATGATTGCCCCCTCTATAATTATAATAACGTAAAAATAATTAAAAAAATTGCATTTGAACTTGTAGAATATTGAAAAAAACTCA
>JABSQL010000189.1 GCA_013215865.1 Candidatus Margulisiibacteriota bacterium | reverse complement strand
CAGCACCACCAATGATTACATCTGATCCGGCACCTCCATTGATGAAAACATTACTTAGTCCACCACCAATGAGTACATCATTTCCACCACCGCTATTTAGAATTTCTGCATTCATTTCTGATAAATTCAAGGACACATCCCGACTGTCAGCTACACGAATAATATCCAATCCCTCACCGGCATCAATGTTTTCCTGTAAATCATCTGCATCAATAACCAGAAGGTCATCACCAGCGCCAGCTTGAAATGTCTCACTTCCAGCACCGCCAATCAGCCAATTAGCTTCATCATTACCAATCAACGTATCATCTCCAATATTTCCATAAATACTATTCACATTTTTTTCAGCTACATTCACAGTTTGCCCTTCAGAGGTCGTGATAACAAAACTGGAAGAACTACCATCTTCGGTTTTTACTTCAGCGCCATCAAAAACTTCATTCCACTCATATCCCAGAGGATTAGTAGTGAAATCAACTGCTGCAACCTCCCGTTCTGTACCGTCTGTCATTCTCATTGAAGATCTGCTTAATACAGGGTTTCCTTCCAAACGTTCTCTGTCACTTTCCTGCCTATCTAGAGATATAGATGCAATACCTGATTCATCTAATGTTTTCATCTCTTCTGATTGTGATATACCGTCAAGATTTTGGTCTTGCCATACTTTCAAATCGGACCATACGTCATCGAATTTGTTGAAGAGACCGTCTTTGTTGCTATCAAGTGTTTGCAAGGCTTCGAGTCCGTCAATGACATTTTCTGTGTAATATTCTGACAGTGTTTCACTAATGTCATTAATAACGCCATCTTGGTTTTTATCATGGACGATAATACCGTCTTCTGCAGACACCCAGCCTGTATTTTCAGCATAGCCATCATTATCCACATCAAAGGTAACAGTAGAATCCTCAAAAGAGATAAGCTGGACCCCATCTCCATTAAGGTCCACGACCAGAGGATCAACACGTTCAACATCTGGTGCTGCCAGAAACAAGCTATTCATTTTGGCGAGATCACCTATGTAATTTTCAAAGGGTTGTTCAAAAATATTGGCAGGGGGATCTAGATCCAAATCCAGACTTGGCATTGCAAAGTATTTATCAAGATACGCATCTATTCCATAGTCTACTCTGTTGTCAGTTAAGGTCATATCTCCAGGTTGGTAATCATCTGTGATGTTTTTAGATAGTTGTTCAAATGTAAATCCTGGCCCATTAATAATATCAATCGGCATATTGGCGCTATAGTCACCACCGTGTAAGGCCGAACCTTCCATCCAAGCATTAGGGTCAATTCCAGCATTGTTGGATATAGGTGAAATTACTGATTCGAAGTCTAATAAGAAGTTGTCCAGAAGACTAGATCCATCCCAAGAAGAATTATCGAAACCGAAATCTGAAGAAAGAACATCTTCGAAATCCACGGTTAAATCATATGGCAGAGATAAGTCCCAGTCACTATTTGACCAACCTGAGTTAGGATCATAGTGGCTTACAATCTGGTCTTCAAAATTATAGATCGTTTGACTGCCATCAGCACCAGATATCTTAAGCGACTCTTCCAATATTACTTCAGGTATATTTATTGTTTCTCCAGGTTTGATTAAAATAAAGGAACCATCTTCACTAGTCCTGCTATCAAGCCATTCATTTCCTTGGGCTTGTTGGATTTCTTCAATAGTTTTCCCGAATTTTGCGGCAATATTTGATACTGTATCTCCAGATTTAATGTTGTAAGTGATTGTCTCAAGAGACAATGAATCTGTAACGGCTACACTATTGATATGATCATCGAATTCAGGGTTACTGATGAAACTGTCCGAATAATTTATGGCGAGTTCTTCAACAGAAAATTCATTTGTTATATCGGTGTTTATGGTCAGTTCACCTTCTGATAGTTGAAGGGAGATATTTTCATTAATATTTGTGAGAGATAATCCTTCAATGTTGGTATCATTTGAGTTTTCCTTCCAAGTATCATATGCATCCCTGACCCAATCTTTAACAACGTTGTTCTCATCTTCACCAACAGCATAATCATAAGCAATACTAGCTCCAATTACAGCAGCAGTAACTATTCCTGCAGATACCAAAAAAGGAAAACTTGTTCCTGCTAATGCAGCACTAGCAATCGCCCCTCCTATAGTAGAAGCAGTCATACTAAATCCAATATCAACACCTGTGACTAGTTCTGCCCTATATCCTTCATTACCATGACTATCCTTTTCATCCTTCAGATCAATTGCGTATGAAATTGCATCTCCAGCGACCCCTATATGCCTGAAGTAGACTCTAACTGCATATCCAGCTCCTCCTTCTTTCAATAAATGTTGAATTACCTCGCTATGAAAGGTCAAAACACCCGAGATTAAGTTTTTTACTGTATCGATGTCTTGATTATTATCCTGTAGATCCAAAATATACTCCTAATTACTCATATTGCCACAGCATTTGATTTAAATTATTGGGATTATAAAAAACTGAAATACGGCTTCCCTTCTTTAAGTCATCTAACAATTTATTCCAGAAAATAACTGAGGTTGTTTTTATGATTTCTTTCCCCTGAATACTAACATTGTAACGTATTCCCTTTACACTAGAATCAGATGGTGTAGAAATAACAATTGCTTTTGCCTCTTTCCCGTGTAACATGAGATTCTTTTTTAACTTAAGAAGTTTGAAAGATTTCTGAAAACGTTTTCCAACGTATAATATTAAAAAAAAACAAGCAGTAATATAGCCTACATGGCAATATACAGCGCCATCAATTCTTCCTGCTAATGAATAAGCATTGCTTTCAGAAATCATGTTCAGGAAAGAGAAAGGCATAGGAAATATAGTCAGAAATAAGACAAGAATAAGAACTGTTTTTGAAGCTAAGTAGTTGTTATTTTTTCTCTTTATGTAATTCAATTTTAAGTTTGAATGGACCTTATAAATGAGAATCATCCCTAAGACAAGAACAAAGGTTTCGAATATATAGCTGATTATTATTGATAAGAAATCCTTCTCATGTCCAATCACCCTAGCAATAATCCGATTATCCTCATCTAAGAAATATCTAATTTTCAAGGTGTCTCCAATATTTAACAAATACCAAGACTTCTTATCAAGGCGTATAATTTTATCTTCATTACCCTTAAGAGGTAATGCAACTTTGATTGAATATTTATCCGACTTAAATCCAGGCCTATTATAAGCTTTCTTATCAATTATTTTTCCCTCGACTATTTTTTCACTCAAAGATACAGACAATGCTCTGTGCAAAGAAAGCGTGTTTATAATGATAAAAAAAGGTAATATTATGCCTGCTCCGAAAAAAAATAAAAAATTACGAAATATGTTCATATTTATATCTCAATTATGCAACGCTCATTTTGCACGATACATCATACCAAGAAGGGCTAGTGGTACTGCATAAAGCACTGTTTCGATAACCAGGATTCACACCAAAACACAAATATATTGATAAAAGTTTAAAGGTTTTAATTATTTCTTCTCCCATCTCATTCAGAACTACATAGACACTTGCCCAAAAGCACACAAGATATTATCATGCTTTCGTGTTATGTTCTATTAATTTATTGAACAGAAGTTAGGAGGAAAAACAATAAAATGAATGAAAATAAACAAAATGGAATAGGAAATTCCCAGGAAGAGCGAAGAATTAATGTTCAGCCAAGGGTGCATAAAGTGTCGCCAGTTATAGGTTTGGAAAGTATCATTGGGGCAGTGGCAATGTTAATGATGCGGTCTCAAAATCATAAATATCTTTTTGCGGGTGATTTT
>JABSQL010000188.1 GCA_013215865.1 Candidatus Margulisiibacteriota bacterium | reverse complement strand
TTAAGGGAAATAATAAAAAAAGAAAACTGTGTGATAATTTTTGATGAATTTCAGTGGATGGCAAATTATCATAAAGAGTTAATTTCAATATTGAAAATGATTTGGGACCAATATCTATCCTTAGAAAATCATTGTAGTTTGATTTTATGTGGTTCGATTGCTTCTTTTATGAAAGATATGGTGATTAAATCTAGTGCCTTATACGGTAGAACGGATTTTGAACTAAACCTGCAAGAATTTAAACTAGATGAAATAAAATTATTTTTACCAAACAAAGGCTACTTAGAAATTCTTGAAGCATGCATGTTTGTTGGAGGAGTACCTAAATACCTAGACCTTGTATCAAACTATCCAACTGTTTATGATGCGATGGAAGAACTCGCATTTATTAAGGATAGTTATTTTATTACTGAATATGAAAAAATATTTGTCAGTCATTTTGGCAAAAATCCGATTTATCAAAAAATTGTAGAACTTCTAGCAAAGCATCCATATGGACTAACTTTGAAATCCATAGCCTCAATGTTAAATATTAAACCAGGTGGTAGCTTTAGTAAGCAACTATCTAATTTAGAATCTGCTGGGTTATTACATAGTATCCTACCAATAGACAAAGACCAAGGTAGTAAATATACAAAATATATACTCAAAGATCCATACCTAAGATTTTATTATTTCTTTTTAAAAAACAAAATCAAATCAAATGAATTTGACAAAGGGTATTTTCAAAAAATACTCGGTAGTCCTCGATATGTATCCTGGTTAGGCAGAGCCTTTGAATATTTATGCATGAATCATCATCAACGGATTAGTGAGATAATTGGTTTTAGCGATGTTTCCTATTTGGTGGGACCCTATTATAAAAGCAAAGGAAAGGATAATTCTGGGACACAAATTGACTTATTATTTCATCGCAAAGATAATGTTTTAATTTTATGTGAAATGAAATACCTGAAAAATCCTGTGCCTGTGAATACAATGGAAGACGTTGATAAAAAAATAGAGGTTTTAAAAAAGGACTTCCCAGGACAAACGATATTAAAAGTATTGATTACTAAATCAAAGCCAAGTAATAAAATTATAGAGAGTAAATATTTTTATAAAATATTATATGCAGAAGATTTATTTTAAGAATATAATTTCCCCCTCGGAGTAAACATTTGCAATCCCAACCCAAAAACGACCCTATCAATATAACTGAAGCTGAATCTTCAACTAAGTGGATTTTCCCCACCCTCCCCTCAGACGCCGTGAATCAATATGTGGACTTTTACCATACCTTTGAAGTTGAGGATATTAGCAGCTCTCCACATCTTTTGATCAGTGCGGATACGGACTACGCAGTATGGCTCAATGGAAAAATGCTAGGTCATGGACAGTACTCAGATTACCCAGATCAAAAAACCTATGACACCTTCTCACTTGAAGGATTAATTCGAAAGGGATCCAACACACTATGTGTGAGTGTTTTTTATAATGGCAAGGACAGTAGTGTCTACCTGCGCGGTGAACCAGGTCTATTTTTTCAAATACATACAGGGGCAGAAAACGAAAATATAGTAGCAGCTAGTGGAACGGACACCTTATGTCGCCCCAATCCTTGTTATCATTCAGGACCCATAGCAACAGTATCCAATCAGTTATTTTTTACTTTTGGCTACGATGCCCAAAAGGGAGTGC
>JABSQL010000187.1 GCA_013215865.1 Candidatus Margulisiibacteriota bacterium | reverse complement strand
TTCACCAAATGAGGGGCGTTATGAAGGAGATAGTGACGTTCTCGGCATGCCTCTTTCACCAGTTTGAGTTTTCCCTGCTCGAGGTACCTCAATCCCCCATGAACTAGTTTCGAGGAATTTCCCGATGTTCCTGAGGCAAAATCTCCTTTTTCAAATAAAGCAACTTTATAGCCTCTTAACGCTAATTCACGTGCGATACCCGCACCATTAATGCCCCCCCCAACGACAGTGATGTCGAAGTGTGACTGGTGGATACTCGATAAAGGAACTCGTTTTGGCATGGATAATTTTATTATTCCATAGTTTCAATCAAAACGCATTATTGCTACAATATGGGACTATGAGTCCAATTTACAAACGTGTCCTATTGAAATTGAGTGGCGATGCCTTTAAAGGAGATCGTGAATACGGAATTGACCCTAAATTTATGGGATATATTGCAAAAGAGATCAAAGAAGGCCACCAGTTGGGCATTCAGCTTGGGATTGTTATAGGAGGGGGAAATATTTTTAGAGGTTTGGCGGCTGCAGCCAATGGGATGGATCGCGTGACAGCGGATTATACCGGAATGTTAGCAACGGTGATGAATGCGTTGGCCCTTCAAGATGCTTTAGATAAAGCAGACGTATCATCTCGTGTACAAACATCCATTGAAATGCGGGAAGTTGCGGAGCCATTTATACTCAGGAGAGCACTTCGGCATTTTGAAAAAGGTCGCATTGTTATTTTTGCAGGAGGCACCGGAAACCCTTACTTTACAACAGATACAACGGCAGCCTTAAGGGCGGCAGAAATAGGTGCAGATGCCATGTTTAAAGCCACCAAAGTGGACGGGGTATACGACAAAGACCCCATTATACATAACGATGCGATCAGATACGAGACTTTGGAATATTTAGATGTGATCAAAAAAAAGCTAAGGGTGATGGACACTACGGCCCTTTCTTTGAGTATGGATAATGATATCCCAATCGTTGTATATTCATTAATGATAAAAGGAAATATGAAAAAGATTCTTTCGGGAAAAAATATAGGAACCATTATAGGAGGAACCAAGTGAATTCAAATTCAATCGAAGATCGAATGAAAAAAACTTTAGAGAACGTACATAGTAACTTTCAAACCATTCGAACAGGGAGAGCGAATCCGGACTTATTGTCTCGTATTCAGGTATCCTGTTACGGCAGTATGGTGCCTCTTCAGCAAGTTGCTTCTGTATCTGTTCCGGAACCGATGATGTTTGTTCTGAATGTGTTTGATCCACAAGCGGTACGAGAAGTGGAAAAGGCGATTATGAATTCTGATTTGGGATTGAACCCTCAGACAGAAGGGGCTATCATTCGTCTGCGTCTCCCTGATTTAACTGAGGAAAGGCGAAAGGAACTGGTAAAACTCGTGGGTAAATTCTCTGAAGAGGGTAAGATCTCCCTTCGAAACATTCGTAGAGATATTCTAGAAAATTTAAAAACCCAAGAAAAAAATAAAGATATTTCTGAAGATGACTTAACACGTGAGCAACAATCTGTGCAAAAATTAATAGATGAATTTACAGCTCAAATTGATAAAAACACCCAGGAAAAGGAAGCTGAAATCCTGCAGATCTAATGGCATCTTCACAAACTCTTCCCACGATAAATGAAACGTATCGTCAACATGAATTAGACCCCCCAAAGATTCCAGCTCATATTGCGATCATTATGGACGGAAACGGAAGATGGGCCAAAAAACGTCTCATGCCAAGATCTTTGGGGCACCGACAAGGGTCAGAGTCCCTAAGGACTACCATTAAAGCTTGCGTGGAATTTGGTGTTGGGATTTTAACCGTCTATACATTTTCGACAGAGAACTGGTCCCGTCCTACAGATGAAGTGGACTTTTTGATTCGATTATTTAAAGAATTGATTGTGAAAGAAATACCTGAACTAAACAGACAAGGTGTTCGCGTACGTTGTTTAGGGGATCTTTCGGCGTATAAGCCAGATATGTTAGCGGCGATTCGTAAAGGAGAAGATGAAACCAATGACAACAACCGGCTTCAACTCAATTTAATGCTTAATTATGGGGCTCGAAATGAAATTGTAACGGCGGTTAACCGTTTATTAGCAAGCGATATCAAACAGGTGAATGAAGAGACTTTTTCAAAATATTTGTATACGGCCAATATACCAGACCCAGATATATTGATTCGATCTGGTGGGGATACACGTGTAAGTAATTATTTGTTATGGCAAATTGCATACAGTGAGCTCATTTTTACGCATAAAATGTGGCCAGAATTTAACAGAAAAAGTTTTATTGATGTCATAAGAGAATATCAGAGCCGTCAACGAAGATTCGGGGGGGTATGATGTTAAAGCGTATTATTACAGGATTATTGTTAATGGGGGTGGGTATATTTACAGTTATGAGTGGTGGTTTGCCGCTCTATTTATGGATGGTATTGGTGACACTGATGGTGGTATGGGAGCTATTTACAATGACGGGTATTAGAAAGAATAAATGGGGGGTATTTCTGGGGCTAGTCACGGTTATTTTGGTATTGGTTTTGGCCATGAAACTGCCTCATATTTGGGGAAATCTTTTCTTCAAGATAGGGTTTGGACTTGTGGTTTTGGTCAGTGGAGTTGAACTGTATCTGAATAAAATTTTCTT
>JABSQL010000186.1 GCA_013215865.1 Candidatus Margulisiibacteriota bacterium | reverse complement strand
GCATACCTTCATTGGGTCAATTCACAGGGCGGTATCAATGGACATCCCATTGAATTGATTACTTACGATGACCAATACAATCCCTCCGTGACCATCAAAAACACCATCCGTCTTATTGAAGATGATCATGTAGACCTCCTCTATGGATATATTGGAACGCCTACAGTGACTCGGATATTACCGCTCTTAAAACGGTTTCAAGATTATCCCATGTTTTTATTCTTTCCCTTCACTGGCGCAGAACCACACAGAAGAGCACCATATAATGCATTTGTATATAATTTAAGGGCATCCTATTTTCAAGAAACCAAGGCCCTTGTCGATTACTTTGTGTCTCAGAAAAAAACGAACATCGCCGTTCTATATCAATCAGATGCATACGGACGCAATGGCATTGAGGGTGTTCAAATTGCCTTAGAGTCGCATGGGCTGGACATGATAAGTGACGCCGCCTATTACCGAGGATCCGATCTCACCACATCCTATTCTGATCAAGTCGATCTATTTAAGAATACCTCTCTCGATGCCATCATTGTGATCGGCGCATATCAAGCAAGTGCTGGGTTCATACGTGATGCCAGAAACGCGGGCATTCAGGTACCCATTGCCAATATATCTTTTGTGGGTAGTCAAACATTATTAGGTGTATTGAATGCTCTTTCTGCAGAAAAGAAAATGGACTATACTCAAAATTTGGTGTTCACAACGGTTGTTCCTCATTATAATCAGGTGAACCTTCCAGCAGTAAAAGAGTATCAACGCTTGCTCAAAGCCTTCAAACCAGATGCTCCATTTGGATTCACCAGCTTTGAAGGTTTTTTAAATGCCAAAATATTAACCGTCGTATTAAAGAAAATGTCTCCACCGTTTAGATCTATCGCTCTTCAAAAAGCCATTGAATCCATGACAAGATACAACATCGGATTATCCACCCCGGTATCCTTTGGTAAAGGGCGCCGTCAAGGCATGAATGCTGTGTATGGATTTACAGCACAAAACAACACCTTGGTTCCGATAAAAGAGTGGCCCAAATGATATCCCTTACTTTGTCCCCATTATTTCGAAAGGTATTGGGTGGTACATTTATTATATTTGTAACCGCCACTATTGCTATTTCAAGCTTTTCTGCTTGGCGGCTCCATACCAGTTTACTGAATGAGTATAAGAGTAAAGGATTGGCGATTGCAACCAGTATTTCAGATGCTAGCATCGACCTCATTTTGAACAGAGATGCTGCCACTATTCAGTCGATGATCAACCAGTTCACGGAAATTTCTGGGGTGGATTATGTGATTGTTCGAAATAATACTAAACGCGTAACGGCGCATACTTTTGTTCCTGCCATTCATAGCGACCTACAAAAGTATCATCATAGCGTGCTGAATACACACCCCGAAACCGGTATTTTAAAGTCTTTGAATTTATCAGGACTTGGCAAAAGGCTGGACATTACAATGCCCATTCTTTCTGGTGAAATTGGGTATGTGCACGTGGGTATGAATAGCCAGGACATTCTTAAGAATATTACCCAATCCGTGGTTCAACAATGTATCATATTTCTATTTATATTTATCCTGGCGGCTGCAGGAATGGCCCTCTTTATTTCCAGACTTTCTAAACCCTTAACCCATCTTAAACACTATGCCATCAAACTCAGTAATCATGACTTCAAGTCTCCCCTCGCTTATCAACAAACGATTCAAAAAATGGGTGAAACTTCTAAAGATGAATTGGGCGATTTGTCTAACACCTTGATCCACTTGGAAAATAAATTGATTCAATACATTCAAAACTTAAAAGAAACAAAAGCTAAAAATGAACGCTTTGAAAGCGAACTGAAAATTGCAAAATCTATTCAAGAAGGAATGCTGCCTCATGCCTCCTCATCTTTAACCATTCCAAACATTCAACTGTATCCTCTCATCAAAACCGCTAAAGAAGTCGGAGGTGATTTCTATGAATATTTCATGAAAGATGAAAACACCTTATGCATCTCCGTTGGTGATGTGTCAGGAAAGGGGATCAGTGCCTCTCTATTTATGGCATCGGTTGTTACTTTGATTCGGTCCATTTCCACTTTTTGTGACTCCCCTTCAGATATTATAGGCAAGGTAAATAAAGAACTCAGTCGCCGTAATGATCACCAGTTATTTGTCACCGTATTTTTCGGGATGTTGGATATACATACCGGAAGTCTCACCTACGTGAATGCAGGCCATGTAACACCCTTCAATATATCCAAAACATCTCTTACTCCCTTACCCTTTACGGGTGGTATGGCATTAGGGATTGATGATCAATTTTACTATCAAACTCAACATACCACCCTTTCAAATAACGACCATCTTTTCATGTTCACAGATGGTATATTAGATCACGAAAATAAAAATACTGACTTATACGGAGAAAAGCGGCTTTTGGCTATATTAAAAAAAGAATATTCACAATCTCCTGAACATCTTTGTCAGAAAGTTTTTTCTGATGTCCAGGCTTTTTCCGAGAATACGCCTCAGAATGATGACATCACTTGTCTGAGTATTCGGTGGCAGGCAGGCACCATTCAATTTTCCGATACCCTACGCGTTCATTTTGAAAATAATTTCACTGAAGTCGCAAAGCTAAGCCGTGTTGTCGCTCTGTTTGGAAAAACCAACCATATCCCTGAAAATAATCAGCTCAATATCAACCTTGTTTTGGAAGAGTTATTAACAAATACCATTAAATATGGATATAAAGATCTCAATCGCCACCTTATTTACATGACTTTATCTTATAAAAAGAACGTTTTTAAAGTGGTGGTTGAAGATGACGGTATTTCATTTAATCCCTTAGATATTGAAGCACCTAATTTAGATCAATCATTATCAGATACCGCCATCGGTGGATTGGGGATTCATTTTGTAAAATCTCTAACAGATGACTTAACATATCGAAGAAAGGGTGATAAGAATATAGTCACCATGACCATAAAAGTAACAAACAATGAATAAATTAGATATTACAATTCATAAAGATCTCGGTATACCTACTCTAAAATTGACGGGTAGAATTGATACACTTACAGAACCTAGCTTCAGAGAAACTTTGTTTAAAACGATTGACCAACACAATACCAGTATTGTGCTAGATTTTTCTTCCATTTCATATATGAGCAGCATCGGATTTAGAACGCTCATTATGGCACAAAAAAACCTCAGCCCTGAAGGCGGGCAACTCATACTGTCTGGCGTCTCAACATATGTTAAGGAAGTATTCGATATTTCTGGCTTCACGCATCTATTTTGCTTTACTGAATCCAATAGCGACGCCCTTCAGTATATTCAACAGTTGAACAAATAAAATAAGTATGTCATAATCCGGATAAGCTAACCAAAAGGAAAAAATCCAAATACATGATAAATTGCGCATATATCTCATTGTAAATATTATATTTAAAGAAACAGACAAGGAATACCATCCCTAATTAGTTCCAAAAAATAAGGTTTAATTCAAAATAATTTCCCTTTAACACATTAAAAAGGAGTCCACATGGAAAAACAAAAAACAAAACAAAAAAAAGTCACTCATGATGAAGTCACTCATGATGAAGTCACTCATGATGAAGTCACTCATGATGAAGTCACTCGTGATGAAGTCACTCATGATAGTGATAGTCTGGATATTGTTGAACTTCAGAAAAGTAAAATAAATGATTTATATTCAATTGCAAAAAAATTAGGCATTGAGGATTATCGCACCTTAAAGAAAAATGACCTTATATTTAAAATGCTTCAAGCTAAAACACAACAAAACGGGACCATATTTGCACGAGGTGTGCTGGAATTACTACCTGACGGATATGGGTTCTTAAGAACCCAAAACTATTTACCCAGCTCTGAAGATATTTATGTGTCTCAAGCCCAGATAAGACGGTTCGGTCTAACATCTGGCGATACCATTGCAGGACAAGTAAGACCCCCCAAAGAAGCGGAGAGGTATTTTTCATTGCTTCGTTTAGAAGCCATTAATTGGGAAGACCCACAAAAGGCGAAGAACCGTTCCTTATTTTCAAACCTTGTACCAATATATCCAGATCAACCCATTAAACTAGAAGTTGGAAAGGCGCCTATGTCATGCAGAATTATGGACATGTTATGCCCCATTGGTAAGGGACAACGTGGTTTGATTGTATCTCCCCCTAAAGCAGGTAAAACCACTATTTTAAAGGAGATCGCGAATAGCATTTCCATTAACCACCCTGAAATATTGATCAAAGTGCTTCTGATTGATGAACGGCCTGAAGAAGTCACAGACATGGAGCGCTCCATTGACGGAGAAGTCATTTATTCAACATTTGATGAACCTCCAGAACAGCATGTCCGGATATCTGAACTCGTACTAGACAGTGCAAAGCGTCTCGTGGAGCATGGTAAAGACGTAATCATTTTGTTGGATAGTATTACCCGTTTGGCCAGAGCCTATAATTTAGTGGTCCCCCCTTCTGGCAGAACCCTGTCTGGTGGATTGGATCCCAGTTCTCTACATAAACCCAAACGGTTCTTTGGTGGTGCCCGAAACATCGAGGATGGCGGCAGTTTAACCATTATTGCCACTGCATTGGTAGACACAGGCTCTAGAATGGATGATATTATTTATGAGGAATTTAAGGGAACCGGCAATATGGAGCTCCATCTAGACCGCAGGTCTGCAAATAGACGTGTCTACCCAGCTTTAGATGTCATTGGGTCTGGGACAAGAAGGGATGACCTCCTAATAGATGCAAAAACTCTAGAAAAAACGATTGTTCTTCGAAAGAATATGGATTCGGAAGGCTCTATTGAAGAACTTATCAAACTGCTTAAAAACTCTAAATCTAATGCAGAGTTTTTGAATTCGACTATATTTTAGAAACGCCTTCTCATTTTTTCGAGAAGAAATCTAGGAAGACAGTTTTTGT
>JABSQL010000185.1 GCA_013215865.1 Candidatus Margulisiibacteriota bacterium | reverse complement strand
GGGGTCTTTAGAATGGTCAGCTAGAAAATAGAAATGGCTCAGGACATCAAAGGGGCTATTCATCACATGGAGAGAATACTGGAATGGGACTTGTTGATAGGGTCTAGTGTGTACATATTGGGGTATAGCATGCTGAACCGTTTCAAAGTCAAGAAAACAAAGAGGGTAATATAAAGTGCTTAGAAATTTTTTTAATTCAGAGATATCAACATGGTCTGATTGAGAGATATCTGCTTTGATTTGTGTTGATTGGCTGTCTGTTAGTACATATTCAGGGGGTAAATCTTGGGGGTGAATGATGCCTTGATGATATAGATCAAATTTTTCTTTGGGCTTCATGCCTGAAATATTAAATATAGACTTTTCTGGAACACCTTGCCAGCAATGTTCTATAAATTCGCAATCATAGGGTTTGGTGCAATATGTTCCAATTGGAATGCTTGGGCAGTCAGAACAAGATAATAGAGTTTTGTATTGATCGATTTTTTTTTCTATTTCTGGTTGAAGTGCTATCGTTTGATCTGTTAAATCATGCTGAATAAAAAAAGCGTCTACATTTAATGTTTTTTCCAATAAGTATTGGTTGTTGATATAGATAAGCACGGATTTCACGATATCAATACCTACTTTTTTAAGAATGTTAAATTGATATGCAATATCTTCAAGATAAAATTGCTTTTGAGAAGTGGCACTTTTTACTTCATATAATTCCCAACCATCGGGACCTTTATGAAGAATATCTGCAAGGGCCATAAGACCTTGAACTTCAAAAGCGGCTTCATACAGGGTATTTGTACCGTTTCGAAGAAGGGTGGTAGTTTTTGAAAACTTGTCCTTGAAATTTCCACTGAACGGTATAGATGTGCCGCCAGGAAACAGGGTTTGGGCTAACTTTCCCACGGCATGTCCTGCTTTAAATTTCGCTAATGTAGCATCGTCAGGAGGTGTTTTTAAGGACGGCTTATGTCTGAGTAGCCAGAGTGCTTTTTCGCACTGATGTCCTTTAACGAATTGGGTTTTACTTATATTTTTTTGAAATGGTTTATACATGAAATGATTATATCAAAACCTACTCTTCTTGCGAATTGCTTTACCTTACTGTTATCATCATTTTGAAGGTGGGTATTTTTAAAGAGGAGGATACAATGTATAAAATGGATGTTCCGTCTAATGTATTAGACAAAGACCCAAATATTCATGATAGTGTATTTATAGCAAAAGGTGCCGTAGTTATAGGAGATGTCACGCTAAAGAAAGCATCATCAGTGTGGTATAACAGTGTATTAAGAGGAGATATTAACCGTATAGAAGTTGGGGAAAGAACCAATATTCAGGATGGCTCAGTGATTCATCTTGAAAACAATCGAGAATGTATTTTGGGAAATGATGTGACAGTCGGGCATAAAGCCATATTGCATGCCTGCACGATTGAAGATGGATGTCTAATTGGTATGGGGGCCATTGTTCTATCTGGAGCAGTCATTAAAACAGGGTCTATCATTGCTGCAGGTGCCGTTGTATTAGAAGATACCACCGTTGAACCGTTTAGCTTAATGGTAGGAATGCCCGCAAAATGTATCAGAAAGCTTGAAAATCGATCACTACAGGAAAATATTCAATGGGCATCAAAGTATGTAGAGCTTGCCCGCATTCATAAGGGGTCTACATCAAAAAAACAGGGTAAATAACAAAATAGCAAATATTGGTCAGTAGGTACATATAAAAGCCGGCTGTATGGCTATTCATTTCTAGACGCATACCTGTGACAAGAATGGACCAACTAAATAGAATAACACTTCCCCCTAACCCCACCAATGGGACATGAATACCCGCAAAGAAAAGCATCATCAAGAAGGCAGAAAGTTGGGGGGAAAATCCTTTGGAAATCAGAATGCCTAAACCTAAGCCCCGAAACAATATTTCATGAACAACAGGGCCTGTGGCCACTAGACATGTCAATAGAATGATCATCTCCATAGAAGTGTTTATATTGTATTGAAAGCCAGAAACGTCTAATCCCAAAAATTGAACACATCCAAAAGACAAAGGAATGATAACCAAACTACCAATTAAAAAACCAACAAGTGACCATTCAAAGTGGATCAGAGTGGGTTTCGGGAATAAGAGAACTGTATTCAGAAGATTCTTTTTCTTAAGAAGTGCGATTGTAATTCCCAATACCAACCAATGAGCAGCACCATATACTAAGAGTATTTGAAAAGGGTTTTGTTGGGGTGCCATATTTGTTATAAACCCAATAGATATTAGAACAGGAAGTGCCAATAGTACCAATGTCATATAGGGTAATTTTTGTAACGGATGCACGGTTTTTTTTAACTCTTCTGGAAAAATATTTAAAAATGGATTCATATAAATCCTCCTTCTCACATGTTATGTGCCCATTTTCAGGACTAAATAAACATAGTAGCTTGGTTTAATCTGGTAATAAATTCTATCATTACTTGCATGCTTTTTTCAAAAATATCTAAACTATAACGTTCATTAGGTGCATGAATTTGGTCGTCTGGAAGCCGAAATCCCATCATGACTACATGGGGGGTTAAAATATCTTTCAACTCAGAAATAATGGGAATAGACCCCCCTTCAGGCAGACAAAGGGGAGCACGTCCATATGTTTTTTCCATGGCCGTTTTTAATACTTTAACAGCAGGGAATGAAGTATCTAGCTGGACCGGTTTCGCGTGATGCATATCAACAATTTCTATAGAAATGCCATTGGGTATGTTCTGATAGATGTAGTCTTTACATTGATCCGCTATTTTCCATGGATCTTGATTTGGTACCAATCGCATACTTATTTTTGCCGTTGCTGAAGAAGGAATCACTGTTTTAGCACCTTTCCCAATATAGCCGCCAAATATGCCATTGCAATCTAGAGTGGGTCTCATTGTGAGTGCTTCTAAGGGTGAAAAGCCTTTTTCAGGAATCAAGGTAGAGATTCCCAATGAGGTCTTTAGCGGAAGGTCTGCATGGGGGTGGTTGGTCAGTTCATCTCGCACTTTAGGGTCAATATCTAACACCTCTTTATAAAAATCTGGTATTATAATTTGATTATTGTGATTTTTAAAACCATTTATAAGAGTTGCAAGCGCATGAATTGGATTTGGAACAATACCCCCCATTGTGCCTGAGTGAAGATCTGTGTTGGGGCCAGTAGCGGTTACTTCTAAATATGTTAATCCACGTAATGCACTACATATAGCAGGTATATCTTTGCTGACATGCGATGTATCACCGACAATGATTAGGTTTGTCGCCAGTAAATCGGCATGCTCTTTTAGTAAAGAAGGGAGATTTTCGCTTCCAATTTCTTCTTCTCCCTCGATCAGGAATTTAATATTTATGGGTAGTGTTTTCTTGTCCCGTAGGATTTGACCTATTGCACTTATCATCGCAATAACAGGTGCTTTATCATCTGAAACACCCCT
>JABSQL010000184.1 GCA_013215865.1 Candidatus Margulisiibacteriota bacterium | reverse complement strand
TAGTGGGATGCCAAAATATGTCGTTCAAAAGACCCTGCTTGCTTTAAATGACCATGAAAAAAGTGTCAAAGGTGCCCGTATTCTCATTGAAGGAGTAGCCTATAAAAAAGATATCAATGACGTTCGGGAATCGCCTGCCTTAGACATTATGTCTGAGCTCATTTCTCTGGGTGCGGATATCTCATATCATGATGAGTTTGTACCGGAATTGGATTTGAATGGAACCCAGTATCAATCTGTGTCTTTGTCAGAAGCTGAGCTGAAGCAATCGGATTGTGTGGTGATTGTTACTAATCATTCTGCTTTGGATGTGGGGTTTGTGGTGGAGCATGCCAAGCTCATTGTTGATACGCGAAACGTAACGAAGGGGATGGATGGGCAGGGTATTTGGCGGATTTAGGGGTTATTTTAAGTAGGCTATATTTTTCTCTAGGTATTTGAGTATCTTTTCCGGATGCTTGGTGTCAGTTGGAAGGGTTACAACATGTTTTGATATGTAGTCGGCGTTGGGAAAAGAGTTTGGATCAATTTGCCAATGATGAAAATTATGTTGGATGGGATGGATCACAGAGTTAAACCAATCACCTAATCGAATATGTGCTTTTTTAGCAAGCTTCTGAAAATGGGCTCTGTTCTCAACAAGTATGGGATAGCACAAAAATGAATGATCTTTATGTAAAGATCTAGGCACATGAGCTTTATCATGCTTTTTTAGAAAATTTGTGTATACGTCTCCATTTTTTTTTCTCATTCTTAAAAGGTCTTTAAATGTATCAAGTTGGACAATGCCTTCTCTCATTTGGGTTGAACTCATCCCCTTAAAATAATCTTTGGGTATTTGGGAGTTTTGTAATTCATCTTTTTGAGAAGATCCAATAACTAAATGATATTGGCTGAGCAAACGGTACCACTTAACTAACTTGAAATAAAATTTGTCAGAGAAAAGATATTTTCGAATGGTAATCAATACAGAGAGCATAGCTGTTTCCATGAAACGGGGCTTTATAAGAGATTTGTTTATCTCTTCAAGATTGGATTGAATAAGAGGGTTGTAAGTGACAATAAAACCTCCAATACCTGTAGAAAATGGTTTATTCCACTGAGTCGAAAAAAAGGCAGAATCCCCAAAACTGCCGTTAGGTTTTTCGTTGTATGTACCCCCAAATCCATGAGTACAATCTTCAATCACCGGAATCGAGTAGGATTTGGAAATATTCAGTATTTCCTCAATATTTGTTGAAAGACCATAGGTATTTTGGCAAATAATTAATTTTGTTTGGTCTGTAATGGCTTTTTTGAGAAGTTTTGGGTCCATGTTGTATGTATTCTTCTCAATATCAATATAAACAGGTTTAGCCCCTAGGTATATGATGGCGTTGGGGACTACAACACAGGTATAGGCAGGTAGAATAACTTCATCATTGGCCCTGATTTTATATGCTTTGAGTAATGCATATAATCCTACGCGTCCTTTCCAGTATAGGAAAATAGGTTGGTCAAGTGGGGTGTAAGACGTGATTTTTTGTTTAAACTGATTTTCTAAAGACATAAAAGAGTTTATTAGGTAGTGATAAAATGCCAATAAAAGAGCCTATTCCATAACTCATGTGCAATATAAACGTGAGTGTTGCACATGATAAAATAGGAATAATCGATCTTAATTTTGATATAACAATATACGCCCCCATGACGATGATTAAATATAACAATATAAGACCTACCAAAATATTCATATTCATCCAACTTGCTAGGAAAAGAGTTATCAAGAATCCAAGTGGAGCCAAATGGCGGACATGTCCCCCATTCCCATAAATTACCCAGAATCCATTCTGAAAAGCTTGAATAGAAAAGTGTTTGAGAGTAGATCGCGTTTTATAAATGGCCTTTAACTTGGGAGAAGTCAGTAGTTTAAATCCATTCGAAATGATGCGCTTATGTAAATCTATATCTTGATTTCGAACCATAGTTTCATCCAATTGGCCTGCATCTAAAATATGGTGCTTATGATATAAGCCATAAACAATAGTGTCAGTTATTGTATCTTTTTTGACGCCAATTCTAAAATGAGATCCCCCCACACCCACAGGATTTGACAGAACAGTTGCAATCCAGTTTCCCAACAGGGTATCAGACTTTGAAATTAAAACGCCACCAGTTCCTGCCAATGATACATCAGATTCTAATATTAACAGTCCATTTTTAATATAATCTCTACTTAATACAGAGTGTGCATCTGGACGAATAACATAATCTCCAGTTGCAGCCTTTAACCCAATATTCCACCCAGGGGCTAATTTTATTTGAGGGTTAAATAGTAATTTGTAAGGAATGTGATGCGATTTGAGAAACTGAGTTGCCTTTTGAATAGTTGAATCTTGTGACTGTCCATCAACTAAAATAAGTTCAAGTTTAATTGTAGGAATACGCTGTTTCATTACAGATTCTAAACATTCAAGAATGGTTGTTTCGTTGTTTCTGGTAACGATGATGACAGATACTTTTTTAAGACTCATTTCTTTTTTGTAAATTTATCTGGTAAAAATTTCGACTGCCATCGTGAACAGAGTCTATAAATATTTGTTTTCCATTGGGGCTAAAGCGGGGGTGTAAATCACACCTGTTTTCACCAGTATGGAAAATGGGTTCAAAAAAGGAACCTATTTTGTTAAGGCTTTTACTTTTAGCATGGTAAATATACAGGTCCTTCATTCTAGATCTATTAGGGTAAGTATCAAAGAGAATCGTATCTTCAAAAGTAGAGGGGTGTCCATCACCAAGCTGATTAATCAAAGCTGCGTGAATGGGAGTTGTTTTTTTTAAGAGTATATCTATCTCATAATATCCGTTTCCACAGGTAGAGTGCTCTAAGAAGCCAATGATAGTTTGTGCATTCTTCCAAAAGTAATGGCTAACCATTGGCTGACTCAAGACTTGTAAGGGAGAGCCTTTGGTATCTCCAAGCATTAAGCGGTCTATTTTTCTTCCACGAACAAAATAACGGTGCAGAAAAACAAATTGTGAGCCATCTGGGTTGATCATAATATGATTTACTTTATGTTCAGCCTGATCAAAAGATGGGTGATAATCTATTTTCAGAATATCCCTAAAACTATACAAAAGTTTAGTGATGTTTTTGTTTAAATGGATAAGAAAAAGTCCATCTCTATCTCTCCATTTTTCCTCAAAGGGATCAGAATTTTGATTTCGATAACCATAGTCTGGCCTCATTCGATTAAGGCGATTGAAATTTAATGAAATGGCCAAGTTATTGAAAGTATCATAAATAGGAAAATCTATTTGTGCTTCGACTTTTTCGGAAGATATATTTGCAATTTTTGAAACATAATTTTCTGATTTTGAGGAATAGTCATTGTAGATAAATCTATTTGAATCTAACCATTGAAGCCTTGATCCTTGCTGCCAATTATATGCATAGGACTTATCTATTGTAATCTCTTTTTTCGAGTGACACTCTTTGAGGATAATTTCTACCGGAGAATGGGGGTCTGGTAGCTGATGCGTGGGTTTTGAAGTTCTATGATAAATGATGTGTGTTTCAGAATGGTTCAGGGGTGACTTATCATAATAGCCAAAAAATGTTGATAACTGTGTTGAGTCTACCTTATGAAGCGAGTATGGTGATTCAAATGGTGTGCGAGACCGGAATATAAAAAAATTTAAATATTGATACCCTTTTTTTATGCGTTTTTTTAGTACAGGACATCTGTTTAATAATCTAGCAAAAGTTCTTTCAAGAATAGAGTATGTCATGCTGTTTTAAATTGTCCCGCATTTGATTTCTTAAAATTTGCGAATTCTTTAATAATAATTTGATGCAACTTTAATGCGAGTTTGTCACGTTGAAAATTTTCAATCTTCTTTTTATCAGGTAAAAAAGATTTGTTTCTAATGATATCCATAATTGTTTTTTTGATTTGTTTAATATTTTGATCGCATACGAAACCAATTTTAGTATCGTTGATGATTGTAGCCGCATCTGAAGGAGAAAAGCCAAGAAAAATTATAGGAGTGTTTGAAATCATATATTCAAATAATTTTCCTGTTAAGACTCCTTTAGCTGATGGGTGAGGCCACTCTAGAAAAAGAAGGCCAGTTGAATATCGTTGTATATTGATGGCCTCTTGTCGAGATACTTGTGGGCATAAATGGACGATATTGTATTTTTCAAATTTCTGAATATTTGGTTTTAGACAAAGAACGTTATATCCATAAAAACGGATATCGATATCATCACTTGAAAGATATTTTTCATCAATTAACTCTTGAACCGCTTCTAAAAATAGTGTGGGATCTCTTTTGCCGGTATAAATTTGCCCAGTATAGCAAAAATTATAGGGTTTTTTAAAATCAGCAGGTTTAATGGGTTGTATAGTGTTATCTTCAGGCAAGTAACCATTTTCAATGACGAAGGATTTTGTGTTGAAATGATGGCTTAATACAGATTGTAGATGATTTGAAACGGTAATAAGAACATTTGCTTTCTTGTTCATTTTATTTTCAACCCATTTTTGAAGACAAGAAATAGGGAATATGGGTAACTTAATATGATCTAGGCTCCATAAATCCCGATAATCAGATACCCAAAATAAATTGGGAAATATTTTCTTGAGTCTATAAGCCAAGTAAGTAGGAGAGGGTGGAGAATATGAACTTATTATCACATCAATGTTATGTTCCTTAATAAGTAATTGGGCTGTTTTGTATGCGCCTATTGCCCAATAATCGTGAATGTCAAAAAAGCTACCAATAATTGATGATCTCACTTTTCTCATCATTTGCTTAAGGCCAATAAGAATAAAAGGATGTCTTTTAGGGACGGCCTGGTTTACATTCTGTTGTGATAAATTTCTTTTCTTTTTGTTAAATAGTAAGGAAATAATAGAAGGTAGATATGATACTTTGTGGGTATTAAAGCCTGAAAGATCAAGTTCTAAGTTAAGGTGTCCATCAATATGTGTTTTTTCAGTTGTGAGCACATGAACTTCGTGTCCAATCTCAGATAGATATTTTGCAAATGAATACACTCTTAAAGATCCAATACGGTTTAGGGGTGGGAAGTAATGAGATAATATGAGAATTTTCATAAGGTTTTCACAAGTAAAGAGCGATATACTTCTTGATAATTTACCCAAGGAGATTCGTTTAACGCTGAATTATGCCATAACAGTACGAATTGCCCATTGTACTTCTGTGACATCTGATGGAGCTTATTGAGAGACTTTTTCATGTCAGATGGCCTTTGCCGCTGATAATCAACAAAGCTTCCCTCCATGGCAATCAAGCGCCTTTCAATTAATTTCAAAGGCTGTCTTGTTAAAAAATTAAAAACGGGAAATTCGTAGCACACCCCGCATCTAAAGCCTGCTTTTTCTGGGTACCCAAGGGTACTGTCAACTTTTAGGCCGGCATCTTCCCAGATTTGCCAGGTTTTAGGTGCTTCAAATCGGAGATAGTGTTGCCGCCCATGGGACACTTTCTGACCCAGAGATCCTTCTAAAAGGCGCTTTTCTTTGTGAAATTGATTTTGATTATTATAACTGTTGTAACTTGGGTGAAAACCGATGGAATGCCCTTGGGCTGAGATGCGTTGCATCAGTTTGCGAATTTTATGGGACGTGATTTTGTAAAAGTTGTCATATTTGCTAGTGCCTCCTGACATGAAGAAAAAAGAAGAAGTCAGGCCGTGATCTTTACTCAATTGCATGATCCAGTCGAAGGTATCATATGGATCAGTACGAAATAAAATTCTGGTTTTATAAAAACTTTTTAAAGACTGAAATGCGAGTGATACACTTTTACGTTTGAATAAATCTCCTAAAACAGCTTTTGGACCGGATACAAATGAACCCCATCGATAGGGGTTGTCCACATCATGGGTAAGATACATCTTGAATTGTCTTTCTTTCCGTTTTCCGTCATAGCCTAGGTGTTGAAGGCAGGACCATATAAACTCAACATATTCATTCACTATTGGTCTGTCTAAAAAATCGTGCTTATAAGCAATGCTCTCAGTTACAGGAAAACGGTTATGTTGATCCCGATTTTTATTCACATGCTCTTCCCAACGTGTAAGCATGAAAAAAGCAGAAGCAATGATATCAATGTCACATTGAATGGTGCTTGTTTGAACTGATATATGTGTGTTGCCATAAAGACATTCTAAAGAAGCTTTTGGATCAATAGGTGAGTGCATCACTTTCTTGGATTTTGGCAGTGCATTTTTTTGAAGGTAAGAGATTTCTTTCTCATCATAGTTTTTGAAGAAATCATCTGAAATGCATAAAGTATGGTTGTTGGGCAATACGAATTCGTATTTGGAAGTGTTGGCACTTTCTATCTTGTATCTAATACCTAGAAACGTATCTAACAACGTTGATACTATGTAGTTTTTTTCAGACTCAAATTTGGGTGGAATCTTTACAATGATCATGATGTGACTCTTTTTAAGAATAAACCCGTTTGGATTAATCTAGAAGTGGCTTTACTAATCTCAAAGTAGGGTGTTTGTTGTGCACCGAACCCACGAAAAAAACGCTCAACTGGTTGAAGCATGCTGCCCTCAAAGTCAAAAGATGTCGTAACCTTAGAGGCGAATTGAATGCATTTCCAGACCAATAGGCTTGTGGCGCCACTATTTCTAAGTTCTGGATCCCCGCCACCAATGAGGTAATATGCAGAGTGTGAATCCCAAATAAGGTAAGTACCTGCATGACAGTTGCCATTAGAATCAACAGCCAAGAAGAGTTGTCGACAATTTTGATTATAACATGCAGTGTCAATTTGCTTGAGAAGAGTGAGAGAGTATGGCACAGAAAGTTTTTGCCTGGAAAAGGTTTTTTGAATGAGAGAATAAAATAGATCTATATCATGACTTTCTTGAATAGTGAGATGCTTGGCTGCTTTTTGAATGTCTGTTTTTATTTTAGATTGGAATCTTGAGTATAACTGATCTAAGTCACTTAAATCTTCGAGTCGATATGTATATCGTGTACTTTGGTTGAATCCATTCCAACAGAAAGGAAGCCAGTTGGTATGACTGTATTGGAAATTTTGTGAAAAATATCCAAATTTGGGAAGTGCTTTAATGAGAGCCGAGAATACCTCTTTTTCAAAACTGAGTTTCTTGGAATGAGATTGGTTGTCAGGGTAAAAAAGGTGAGGGCCTAATGTCTGGGTAAGCGGTGGCATAACGATGCAGTGACATCGTATTTTGGTTTTTGTATAGATAGGGAGAGATGCGATATATTGGTCATTCTTAGTTGCTAATAGAATATCCCAATGTTGATGGCCACACACTGCATCTAACCACCAGTGCTGCGAGAAAATGGGTATAGAATGTGTTTTGCACATCTGTTTGTAACGTTCTTTTTGTGACAATGCTACTTGAATAGTCACGCCTGAGACCTCATGATTTTGTCATAGACAATGCTAGGAGTGAGGTTGTTCATGCATGATAGTTTATGAGGGCATGCTTTTAGAGCGTGAGACTCTGATAAAAGGTTGACTCCCCCCGTACATGGAGAGCAGCTTAAATTTAAGCTGATAAAGCATGTATTTTCTCCAATGGGATGGTTTTTGATAAATGAAGTGGGACCCCATAACACATATGTTGGAACATTTAGCCACGAAGCCATATGAGCAATTCCGCTATCCACACCAATTGTAAAAGAGGCGTTTTTGATGACCTGGCATAATTCAAATAGAGTTGTTTTTCCGCACAGATTATAGATATTTGGAGATATTTCGAGGCTTCTTCCTATCTCTGATTCATGAGAATCCCCTACCAGAACAATGGGTAGATTTTTAGATAATTTTTCTGCGAGTTGTTTCCAGTGAGATAAGGGCCATTTTTTCGGTGTTTCATCGTGATTTGCCGCACCTGGCTGGATCACTACATATTCTGAGGGTAAAGAAAATGGGCTATCCTTCAAACGCAGTTTTTCAGATAAATTTCTTTTTGGTGTGGTTATCAATATAAATTCTGATGGATCTATGGCTAATATTTTGAGGAGCAACAGATTATTGTAGCTTTCATGATTTTGGGGGTCAAAAAAGGTTGTTTTAATACCAATACATCTTTTCAATAAGTATGATGCCTTTGATAAAAAAGTTTGCGAGTTTGAAAGATGCTCTAATACTTGTATACGTGGATTCTTCATTTTAAGTTTTAGGGATAGTAAGTTTATTCGTCCAAAATAAGGATTAATGAATATATGATAATTTTTATTTGGAAGAGATGTGAATACTTGATGAATATCATCGTCTAAAGAAAACAAATCGTTTGTGCCATATTTATTTGGGCTGATGATGTCAATAAGTGAATGTGGAAATTTTTTCTTAAGGGTTCTAATCATTGGAAATAATGAAATAGCATTGCCTATTCCTGTATGAGCAGCAATTAAGATTTGTTTGTCAGTATTCATGTAGCTACCTTATTTGATAATAGGCATTCAGCAATTATCCAATCCTGCTCATCATCTATGTCAATGCTATCGATTTTGGACATGCGATAACCTAGTATATTGCCCCCCCAAATATATTTGTCTAAGCAAGATATTTTACTGATATATATTGCTGCACCATTTCGCGCCACATACTGGGGTTTGTCTTGTCGGCGCAGAGGGCTATGTGTGTTTATGGGTAATAGATAACCATTTTCTAGAGTCATCATAGACTCTGGTGTCATGTTATGAGGTACATCAATAATACTAACCAAACTGTCCGTTTTAGGGTCTAACTCGAAAAGAGCCATTGCTTCATTGATATGTTTAGAATTTCTTAAAGGAGAAGTGGGTTGTAGGGTAACAACCGCATCAAAGGATGGGTCCAATGTTGAGAGAGCATGTTGTAAAACGGGAAGAGTTGGTGTGTCATCTTGTGCCAGCTCTTGGGGTCTGTGGATGCAGGATACCCCACTTGATTTTGCGATTTCAATTATTTCTGGATCATCCGTAGAAACAATAATTTGCTCAAGCTGACTATTCTGGGCGGCTTCAATGGTGTATAAAATAAGCGGCTTTCCACATAGTGGTTTGCGGTTTTTATGGGGGATTCCTTTTGACCCTCCACGCGCAGGTATGATGCCTAAATATCTCATTAGTAAGTGATTGTTTTTTGAATGCTGGGGTTAGCCGATGAAAGAATATCAGCTACTTTTTTGCCTGTATGACCATCACCATATAACGTTCCTTTAGGATAGAGGCCATGATTCAGTTGAGCTTCAATGGCTTTTCTAATGAAGTGGTTCTCATAAATAACATCTATGACATTGTCCCCTTTGACACGATTATGTTGTCGGGTTCCAATGTTAACAACAGGTGTGCCGATAAAATTTCCTTCACGAATACCGGAGCTGCTATTACCAATTAAACAGGCCGTATTTTTCATCAGGTGAATATAGGTTTGTGTAGGAACATTTTTAAATACATGAAGCCAGTCGGGATTAAATTGTTCCCTGAATGAGCGAATACCTCTGGATATATCATCGCTCCCAGCATCAGCATTTGGCCAAAGCATGATGGTTGGCATTTTGAGAGAATCCAATGCAATGAGAGTCTCTTCAATTTGAGACTGATTTTGTCCATATTCCGTGGTGACGGGATGTTGAGACACCAATAAAAAGGGCTTTGATAAATCTAACGTGGGACCCACTCCACGATAGGTGGTAAATAATTCCTCAAAGACTTGTGTTGAATTATTTTGTAGTTCGTCAC
>JABSQL010000183.1 GCA_013215865.1 Candidatus Margulisiibacteriota bacterium | reverse complement strand
GGGTTTAATAACAAGGTTAAAGTTGTTATGAGAAGATCTTATGGCTTTAGAACTTATGCTGCTCTAGAAATTGCTCTTTACCATTCTTTAGGTAACTTGCCTTCTCCCCCTTTGACCCACACTTTCTTCTGAGGAGGCTAATTCTGTTTGTATTTTAACATAGAGTTTTTTCGCTCTTTCAAAAAGCTGTTTCTCATACAATAACCCCGCCATCGACGTCATAAATGTTAGCCTATTTGTCCACCCCTCAATATTTAGATGCGTGTATTTAATGATGTCTTTTTCTTTATCTAGAGTTTTGGTATATTTTACGAAAAGCAATTCGAGTGTATCGTCATTGGGAGATACGTTTTTCATGATAACAATCAATATATCTAGAATTTCGGTTGCTTTAAGACGTCCTAACTGATTTTGTAACGTTTCCGACAGAGTGTCACGGCTTACACCATTGGTGCAGAGTAAACGCGCCAGACATATTCCCATACAATATGTCGGCGAAGAGCCCTCATTCAAGAATTGATTAAATAAATACTCATACATGTGTTGCATGGCTTCAGGATATTGTTCCAGTAGGAAAGTCAGCTTGGCCGAATTGTTTCGTAATGGATCAAATGGAAGGTCTGACTTAAAAAAATTTTGTTTGGAGAGCTCATGGAGAAAACCTTTCTCTAAAAACTGAACACCATCTTCGGGGTATGGGTCTTTGTTCATTTTTGACCATAATCTGTTGATAGCGCTTGTGCAGTAAAATACAAGTCTATGATCCTTTCTCTGATACGTGTTCAAAAACCGATTCTGAAATAATTCTTTCTTCTTTCCTCTCAATAAATTGAGATATTCTATAACAAAACGATACTCCTTGGGATTTAAATACAGGGCAACCTCTAAGAGATTGATCGTCGTATTTAAATCAATCCTGCTTCCATGAGTAAGAAGAAATTCGTTTATCATGATTATCATTTCAGTAGATATAGGCCGACGTGTGATGGGATCAATCTCTGACAAATTAAAGTCACATCTTTCAAGGCGATTCTTTACCTCATAAACGGTCTGTATAAAGGAATCCGCTGAATCCGATTTCAGTAGAAATTTAATGTATCTTATCTGTGTTACCAGAATATTTTGGTCTTTATCGATTATTTTTTTCCAAATCGTATGAATGTCTTCTTTACATTCTCCTACCTCAGAAAGTTCCGATAGTAATTCTGAGAAGTTGATTAACTGTGGAGGTGTCCAACTCTTACAATTATCCAGTGCCTTGCGGAATATGTACAAACATATTTGGTCAATCTTGTGAGACCAGTGCTTCATATCTAAATTAAGGAAATTTTCTAATAAATAATAAAGTCGATCTATGATAATTGGCTGCTCTAATAGTATTTCTAGGTGTTGTACGGGGACGTTATCAAGAACCTTCCTCCACAATTTATTGTAACCTTTGATCATCTTTTTTGTTGCTTGGCCCGCTTCAGTGTTTTGAATGATTTCGCATATTTGATCTATATCTGCATACATACTAAGATACGCATTTTCTTCTGCGACTTTACGCTCAGAGAGTAGAGAATCAATATCATTGTCTTTTTCTGACCTTCTATCAAGACGTTGGGGCTGGCGCCGTTTGTGGGTTTTTTCTGTTCTATTTTCTTTGGGCCTTGTTTTCTTCTTGGTTTTCTTCTTTTTTCGGGTTCGTTTGGATTTGGTTGAAGGGGCTGGTTTTGGTATCGGCTTTTCTAGGATAAGATGTTCGTCTCTCTGCTCGCTAGGGGTAGCGTTTGATGTGTTACTTTTAATTTTTTGCTCTATTATGCGAAAGATTTTTTTGAAAGGATTATTGGAAATAGATGCGGATATTCTTAATATACCCACTCTTTTCTTTAATTCTGATAATTCATCTAATGACATATCCAGAGATATGGCCTCACAAATAGAGTCTCTTGACTCTCTTTCACCAAACTGAAATACCACGCCTTCATCATCGTCCCATCGCAGGCAATCTGCTAAGGATTTAGGCAGAATCTTCAAAATGACATTAAATGTTTTTTCTCGCTTGTATTTCATACATATATTTTGAACAGATTCTTCACCTGTTACACTATTCTCCAAAAATTGAAACCAACTTTGAAAAATATTCTGATTATCTTCATGCCCTTCTTGGGTCCCAGCGTTATCCATAAAAAGCGCTTGCGTATTTTGCGATTTAGTATCAATTTTTGAATGTAGAAATTGCGATCTGGCAAAATTTGTAATTTCATTTATTAAATGTCGGCCTAATCGTTTCACCTTCTCATTTTCTGATGAATTCATGACATGGTCTAGAATCTGCAACATTACATTGAGGTAATGTGCATTTTCGGGGAATCTCAGATGGACAGTCAGCCGATTAAATAAACGTGTGAAGCAATCTATATCTAATTTTGGTAAGCCATCTTCATTCCAACGAAACATCTTTTCATCGGAAAGCCATGTTAATAAAAGGCATTCCCAAATCCCATTGTCTTTTACCTGATACCCCTTGGTCACCAGTTCAATCGCACGAAGAAAGGTATATGAAGTCTCATTTCCCCAGTGAACCCTTATTTCTTTATTGTTGAAGCAATCCATGTGCGTACTATCTATATTCTCGACAACGGTGCCCTGGTCACTTATCCAAATCAGTTCATGGAAGAAATCTGTCTCCATAACGTCAGAATAATAGAGTTCAAGGCAACTGCCACATTCCATCAAAATGATATCCAGGAAATCGTTCACAGTGACACGATCTGATTTGGAAAGGCATTCCCTCACTTCATCGCTTAATTCTTTAACAGATACGTTTGATGACCCCCTATTAAAAAAACATTTATAAGTGAGCGGTTTGTCTCTTGAGGAGTCTGATCCTAACATCGACTTCAAAGACTCACCACACAATAATATCTGCACACTACTGCCGGGAAATTTTTTCCCTAATTGATTGTTAAGGTATGATTTAACATCTTCTATAGAAAATTCCAACTCATGTTGAGTGGGTCGTTTGTGGATCAGCTTCTTTGAAATAGCTGCCTTAAAACTTTCTAGAGCACTGGCAAGCTTTTTCTTAAAAAGTACCGCCGGACGATGGAACGCAATAATTTTCAAACTTGAGTAAATCATGTTTCCTCCCAGATAATAATTAAGAAAAAATCATATCATGATTTTACTGAAATTTGGATATACTTTGGTCCAGCCATAAGGAAATCAAAAAAAATTCAGGCCGGAATTTTCACATAACGGTAGGATCCCTTTCGTGACCTTTTTACCTTTTTCGTACTTTTTTTCTACCATCTTCAATTGCTGTCTCAAAAAGAAAACACAATTCTTGCTCACCAAAAATTTCCAATGCCAAATCATAACTTAGGTTTTTAGGAAACACAGGAAAACTTGTTATTATCTCAGCAAGAATTTCTTTGTTAATATGGAATTTTAGCATGGTTCGAATCATATTATCCGGATTATTTTGTTCTAGTATACTAAATATCAGAGGATTCTCATAAACTTCTCTGCTTTGAAAAATCGAAAATGAGCCCATATCATGACTGTCTTCATTTGATATATGAAAAGATGAATGAGCCTTATTTTTCTGAGAAGCCCTCGGATGCTTGTTATTGATTAAAAATATTGCTAGATGGGATTGGTCTCTTTTGACTGCCAGATCAAGTGCTGTAAAACAGTATTCCCCTGAAGAATTAATGACTTTTATACACGCATCATACACCTGCTTTACAATGACCAAATTGTTTATCTGTTCAGCAACCGTTAGTCTATGTTCCCATTTTGGAGATATTCTTGGAAAGTGATTGCTTTCAACAGATATTATTTTTCTATTCATCGTCTAAATTCTTGAGGACAAAAGAAGTGGTTTCAGAATCTCCAGATTGAATGGCGAGTTCGTAAGGAGTCAGCCCGTCATCAAATGTTACATATAAAGAGTCGCCACCCTCAACCAACTTTTTTGCTAGCCTTGCATTGCCACTTTCTAATGCAAGGTATAAAGCGGGTTTATTGATCATTTTTTTTCTCTCTAGATGACCCACAATAGTTTTGGATCCACCTTCTGTTTTCTGAATTTTAGGCGTATCATAATAAGTAACCCTAAACATATCTAACTTCTGCTTGGTGACAAGAATCAGTCTCAAAATTGAATCGGAAGGATAACCTCTAGCCATATTTTCTAACTCTTTTTGGGCAAATTTTTCTCCTGATGTAGCGGACCCAAATGAAAGAAGAATTCTCACCCAATCTTCTCGTTGATTTTGAACAGCATAGAAAAGTGCTAATTTGCCATCGTCATCGTTTTTATTAATTCTTAGAAATCCCCCATCCAAAAAATACTGCATCACTTTTATATCTGGGTCATTATTTTTCAAAGATTGGATAAATATTTTGCCCTGGCTGTCAATGAAATCCGGGGTTCGAGTTAACTGGATCTGATCTGTTCCTTTAATAAGTTTCTTTTTATGAATACCGATGAGCGATACTACTTGCCAGGCCTTATGTTTAAAGGCCTCTTCAAATAAAGTATCCCCTTTAGCAGATTTAACCGTAATATCTGCATTTG